>JAAHIC010000197.1 GCA_010671965.1 Leptolyngbya sp. SIO4C5 | reverse complement strand
TAATTGAGGAAGACGAAGCAATTGAAAAAGTTGTCCGCGACTGGGCAGCCCAGACCGGGGTGGATGTTAACCTGTCGTTTTACAATTCGGCGGAGATTGCGCCTAAAACTTTGCGATCGCGGCAGGCAGGCAATCCGCCAGATATCTTGCTTTCTGTAAAATCGGCCTATCCTATCTCCGACTGGCAGGGCAAGCTCGCCGACGTATCCGAAGTGATTCTACCGATGCGGCAGAGCTACTCAGCAGATGCGCTGGCAGCAGCCAAGATGTTTGGGGTGAAGGTACCCGATAGGGAATATTACGGCGTGCCCGTGAATCAGTCGTCTATGCATGTCCACTACTGGCAGGATCTGCTGGCTGAGGCCGGATTTACGCCCGCCGATATTCCCAAAGACTGGGACAGCTTTTGGACTTTCTGGCAAACGGTGCAGACCCGGCTACGGGCCAGTCAAAACCGGGATATCTACGGTTTGGGGCTGCCATTTTCGACTTCAGCCGCCGATACCTATCAAATTTTTGAGCAGGTGTTGCGAGCCTACGACGTGCAGCTTTTGAATCAAGCGGGGCAGCTACAGGTCAGCGATCCGGCTGTGCGCCAGGGCATTATCGACAGCCTCAACTGGTATGCCCAGTTTTACCGTCAGGGCACTGTGCCACCAGCCGCCGTCAGTTGGCTAGACTCAGATAATAACCGGGCTTTTCTCAACCGCGATGTGGTGATGACGCTCAACCCAACCCTGTCGATTCCGGCAGCGGTGCGCAACGATGCCGACACCTACTTCAACCAGCTTGGCACCCTCGAACTGCCTAATAAACCCGACGGTGAGCCTTTAGATCATCTAGTTGTAGTCCGCAAAGCGATCGTTTTTAACGATGCGCTTAACCAGGCTGCTGCTAAAGACTTTTTGGCCTATCTAATCCAGCCAGAGGTGCTGAATACCTTTCTAAAAAGCAGCTACGGTCGTTTCTCTCCGCCGACTAACGCGATCGCTCAAGACGCGTTCTGGCTAGACCCGGCAGATCCGCACATTTCCATCGTCAATCGTACGCTGACTGCAGGGCGGGTACAGGTTTTAGAGAACGTGCAGAATCCGGCCTATGGCGTTTTTTTAGAAGAGAATGTCTGGGGTCAGGTGTTAGAGCAGATGGTAACAGAAGACCTAGGGGCCGAACAGGCAGCAGACCGAGCGATCGCCCGACTGCAGGAAATTTTTGCGAATTGGCAATAGCCAGCTTAGGACGCAAGCACACTTATGAGACTTTGGCAGACCAGTAGTTTTACCACCCGCGTGGCCAGCGCCTTTTTATTGCTGTCTTTGCTGAGCGTCGCCGGAGTGGGGGGAATTGCCTTTGTGCGGGCACGGACTGCCTTAGAGCGGGCCGCTTACGACCGTCTCAGCGTTGCCGCCACTCTGAAAGAACAAGAAATTGCCCGCTGGTTTGAAGCCTGCGAGCGAGACTTTTTGATGATCCGCCAATTTCCCGATATCCAGAAAAATTTGCAGCAAATCCTAACCCATCAGCCCGATAGTCCGGCTTATGAGCAAGCCTACGCAGACTTGCAGCGCTACTTTAACGAATACGCCCACATCAAGCCTAAATTTGCTGAGATTTTCCTGCTTGATCGCAGCAATCGCATCATTCTCTCTACAAATCAGTCCCACGAAGGCCAGTATGAAATCGCCACCAACCTGACCTATTTTGAAACCGTGCAGCCGGGAGAAGCCTTTACCCCCGTTTTTTACATCTCAGGCAAAACCGGCAAACCCGCCATTACCTATGCTGCGCCTATTCGAGACGGCAACGGTCAGCGCCAAGGCGTCATCTTGGCAGATTTGAACTTAGGCCGCATTGACCAAATTATCAGTGAGCGGACAGGGCTAGGGGAAACCGGCGAAACCTATGTCGTTGGCTCCCTCAGCAACCGCAACTCTTTCATTTCCAAAGCTACTGCTGACGCACAAGAGCTAGAAAACCTCAGCAGTCAGGGGATTAACCAGGCGATGCAGGGCATCAGCGGAGCCGATCTCTACCTCAACTATGTCAAGGTGCCAGTCATTGGCGTCTATCGCTGGCTGGACAGTCAAAATATTGCCCTGCTCGTAGAAATGAGTCAGGAAGAAGCCCTTTCTAGCCCGGCGCGTCAGCTCGCGTTCACAATCATGATTGTGGGGCTAGGCTCAGCCGGGATCTTGCTGGCCGGTGTGAGTCAGCTCGCCAGACAGCTTAAGCGATCGCGCGAACAGCTAGAGGACTATAGCCACCAGCTAGAGAAAAAAGCGGAAGAAGCCAGCACCGCTAATCAGGCCAAAAGCCAGTTTTTAGCCAACATGAGCCACGAGCTAAGAACGCCCCTGAACGCAATTCTGGGGTTTTCTCAGCTTATGACCCGCGATCCCAGCATTGACGAGGCTCAGCTAGAAAACCTCAGCATTATCAGTCGCAGCGGCGAACATTTGCTAACGCTGATTGACGACGTTCTCTCCATGTCCAAGATTGAAGCAGGCTTAACGACGCTGCACCTCACCAGCTTTGACTTCTACAGTCTTTTGGAGTCGCTGGAGATCATGTTGCGGGTTAAAGCCGATGCCCAAGGATTACAGCTTGTCTTTCAGCGATCGCCCGACGTGCCCCGCTATGTCAAAACTGATGAAGGCAAGCTGCGTCAGGTGTTGATTAATCTGATTGGCAACGCAATTAAGTTTACGCCGAAGGGCCAGGTAGAGCTGAGGGTGAGCTGCGTTGAAAGCAGGTCAGCGCAGGCGGATGAAGCAGATCGAGCAATTGAGGAGGAGAGGGCCACTCAGGCAAGTCATAAACAGGGCCGCCCGACTCATCACTTGCCGCTTACCACTCACCGCTCGTCTCCCCCTCTTCTCACTCGCTGCCGTCTTCACTTTGAAGTTGCTGATACGGGTCCCGGCATTGCGGCTGAAGAGCTAGCGGAACTGTTCAATCCCTTTGTCCAAACGGCTACCGGGCAGAAATCACAGCAGGGAACTGGCTTGGGTCTGTCTATTAGCCGCAGCTTTGTGCGGCTGATGGGGGGAGACATCACTGTAAATAGCGTCTTGGCTCAGGGTTCCGTTTTTGCTTTCGATATCGATACCTGCCTAGCCCAAACAGCTGAGGTGCAGCAGCGATCGCCCCATCGTCGCATGATTGGTCTAGCTCCCAACCAGCCCGCCTATCGGCTGCTGATTGTGGAAGATCGCTGGGAGAATCGTCAGCTCCTGCTGAAAATGCTGCAGCCTTTGGGCTTTGAAACCTGCGAGGCCGTTAACGGTCAGGAAGGCTTAGATCTCTGGGCCATCTGGCAGCCCCATCTGATCTGGATGGACATGCGGATGCCCGTGCTGGATGGCTACCAGGCAACGCGGCAGATTCGTGAGATTGAGCAGCAAACAGATCGCCCGCATACCAGAATTATTGCTATCACTGCCAGCGCCTTTGAAGAACAGCAGACCCAAATATTTGAGGCGGGCTGCGATGACTTTGTGCGCAAGCCATTTCGGGAAGAGGTGATTTTCAACAAGCTGGCCCAGCATCTAGGCGTTCAGTTTGTCTATGAATCTTCCCTGCCTGCCTCTCCGCTTTCTCCGCCTGCCATCGCTGCGCCGTCCGTAACGCTGATAGCTCAGCAGCTAGCAGAAATGCCCCAGTCCTGGATTGATAAGCTCCATGCTGCAGCCGTGAGCGTAGATGCAGACTGGATTAATCAGCTTGCCGCCCAAATTCCAGATGACTGCGCTGATCTAGCCCAGCAGCTAAATGATCTGCTCCACCGTTTTGACTTCGACACCCTGATTGAATTAACCCAAGCCAAGGCTGATGCTAGCGTCCTCCATGAACACTCCCAAAGCTGACATTCTAGTTATTGATGACACACCTGAGAACCTACACCTTCTCTCTGACATGCTGACCCAGCAAGGTTACAAGGTCCGCAGCGTCACTAAAGGCGCGACCGGGGTGCGAGGGGCGATCGCCGCCCCGCCCGATCTGGTTTTGCTCGATGTCAACATGCCACAGATGAATGGCTATGAGGTGTGCCAGCAGCTCAAGGAAAGCGATCGCACTCAGGCCATCCCCATCATTTTTATCAGCGCCCTAGGAGACGTACTAGATAAGGTCAAGGCTTTCTCTGTCGGCGGCGTAGACTACATCACCAAGCCTTTCCAGGTGGAAGAAGTGTTGGCCCGCATCGAAACCCACCTGACTATCTGCCGTCTACAAAAGCAGCTCCAAAGCCGCAACCAGCAGCTACAGCAGGAAATGCAGGAGCGCCACCAGGCTGAAGAGAAGTTCACTAAAGCATTTCGGGCTAGCCCTAGTCCGGTTGCCATTACAACCCTGAGCGATAACCGCTTCGTGGAAGTCAATCCCAGCTTTGTCACCCTAAGCGGTTACAACAGAGAAGATATTTTAGGCCAAACCCCTGCCAGTTTGGGGCTGGGATTTCGCTCAGCAGCCTATGAGCAAGCCGTACAGACGCTTTTGACGACGGGATCTTTTTGCAACCAAGAATTTGAATTCTATACCCAGGGCGATCGCTGCCGCACCGTACTCCTCTCGCTCGATCGCATCAACCTGACTGGCACACCCTGCATTTTACAAATCATCAATGACATCACAGAGCGCAAGCGTCTAGAAAATGAGTTTATTGCCTTAGTAAGCCATGAGCTTCGCACCCCCATGAGTTCGATTATTGGTGCCCTAGATATTTTGAGTACCGGCCAGCTCGGCGAGCTGCAGGAGCAGGGCAAGCAGGTGCTTAAAATGGCCACAACAAATACTGAAAGACTCATGCGCCTCGTCAATGACATTCTCGACCTAGAACAGATGAAGTCCGGCAAAATCAACATGCACAAAAGCCATTGCCAGATTGCCGAGCTATTAGCTCAGGCGGCAGAAGCGATGCAGGCAATGGCGCAAAAGTCGCAGGTGAGCTTAGTCATCAATACCGTAGCGGCTCAAATCTGGGCCGATCCCGATCGCATTCTACAAACCCTCACTAACCTGCTTAGCAATGCAATCAAGTTTTCTAAACCGGGCGGCACCGTGTGGCTAGAGGCGCAGTCCCTCACCTGCTCTCATCTTCTTATCACCGTCCGCGATGAAGGCCGGGGCATTCCTGAAGACAAGCTACAGAGTATCTTTGAACGATTTCAGCAGGTAGATGCCTCCGACTCGCGCCAAAAAGGCGGTACCGGGTTAGGACTTGCCATCTGTCGCAACATCATAGAGCAGCATGACGGACGCATCTGGGCTGAGAGGGCAGCCGGTGCGGGGAGCGTGTTTAAAGTATCGCTACCCTCAGCCACAGCTCAGCCGCAATCAGGTTAGAACCTCAGCTAGCTGAGCTCAGCTTTCTAAGCTCTTGCTCAGAGAATCTGGCTTCAAGTTCTCTCAAAGACCTGCAGCTTGATTGTATTACGTCTATTCCTTTCAACTTGAATCTCAACTTTATGGCTAAATGCGTACTGCTCGTTGATGATGAACCCGATGTACGGGCGATCGCCCGTTTAGGCTTAGAAATGGGGGCGGGCTGGCAGGTGCTTGACGCCACTTCCGGCAAGGAGGCGCTGCGCATGGCTGCTAAGCATCAGCCCGACGTGATTTTACTAGACATGATGATGCCGGATATGGACGGGCGATCAACCCTCAAAGCGCTCAAATCGAACGCAGTCACTCAGCAAATCCCCGTCATCTTAGTCACGGCTAAGGTACAGCAGAGCGATCAGCAAAATTTTGCCGACCTAGCGGTAGCCGCCGTTTTTGCGAAGCCGTTTCGCCCGCTGCAGCTTGCCGAGCAAATTCGACAGACCCTAGGCTGGTCGGTCTAAACCCACAGCCAGCAGTCTGATTCAACAGAAACGCCGCTATATATTAGTAGACTAGCTTTGATTAGTTTCAGGACGTTGACGGTATGACTCAACCAGTTGAATCACTTTTTGACGCGGGGATCAAGCGCTATCAGGCAGGTGAACCTACAGCCGATTTAATTCCTATCTTCAAAGAAATTTGCGATCGCGCACCCAAAAATAGCGCAGCCTGGACCTGCTTGTCCTGGCTCTATCTGCTGGCAGACAAGCCCAACTCCGCTCTAAAAGCCGCTCAAAAGGGCGTTAAGCTAGCACCCCAAGATCCTCAACCTCGCATCAATCTAGCGATCGCCATGTTGGAAACTGGCAAACCTGGCGTGCGCTCTCACGTAGAAATGGCCGGACGCGCTGTTTCAGCAATCCCAGAAATTCGTCAAGAAGTTGAGCGCAATTTTAAAGAAGGATTAAGCCGAAAACCGGATTGGCCTAGCCTCCAACGGGTCAAAAACTGGCTATTTGAAAATTAGGAACCAGCAGCTAATCGTCGTTTGAGAACACTTTTGCGGCACCCCTCCAGCGGGATTTCAATGATTAATCTTGATTAAGTTTTGCCGAAATTGCTTAATCAAACTCAGACTGGGGATCAAGCTTTAATCGGTAAAAACCATCACTCTGCCAGCCCTGAAGACAATACAAGATGGGCGATCCCCAGATTCTGAGCCGCAATATTTGATTAGATAACTTAATGAGGGAACCGGAAAGCTAATGATAGGATTTAGTGAAGACAGCGATAAGTTTTGCTTGTCTATCACACTGCTGCTATCGCCCTCATGGAGTAAGAAACATGGCTACCCGTACTGTAGAAGTTAAGCCTGAGACTCGTAATCATAAAGGCTTCTTTGTTCAAGAAGCTGCTTATAAGCTAGTCGGCATTGAAAAATCTGGATGGGCTTTGATCTGTATTGATGAGGCCACTTGCCACTATGTTGATCCCGATAACCTAGAATCTTCTATCCTTTTAGAAAGTAAAGATTCGGAATAATTTAGTGGTGACTTGACTGACTTTAGCTAGATAAGAACACACATCAAGTCTAAAGTCAGTAAGAATAATCGTACAGTTTAGCTTCTACGGTATGGCTGTCCTAAAATCTAGGATGCGGCCATACTTTTTTGTTATGAAAGATAAATTGCTCAATGCGCTCAACTGGATCTTAGTTGTTAATCTTTTCTTTGTTCTCTTCAGCTTTTTTTGGTTCGCGGCGGCTTTAATCGCCCGCTCTTTCAAATTTGATCTGGGCTTTGACCTTTGGTACTCCCTTTGGGATCCCGTGTTTATGCCTGCCATAGGCATTCTCATGGCAGGGGCTATTCTCAGCGGTGTGATTAGCTGGATCAGCCGACAGTTAGCAGCTAAGGAAAGCTAGCTTGCTATTCAAGGCTGTTTCCGACTTCGTGTTTCTCTGCCACTCGTAGCTTGGCCGATCGCGATCGCGGATTTGTCTCGACTTCTGCAGCCGTCGCGGTGATCGGCTTTTTGGTGATGATTTGTAGCTGTGGCTGATGGCGAAAAGCCTGCTTGACGCGGCGATCTTCTAGGCTATGAAAGCTGATGATGACCAGACGCCCCCCTGGTTTTAGCCAGCAAGGCGCTTTTTCCAGCAGCGTGTCTAAAACTTCTAGCTCTTGGTTCACCGCAATGCGCAGGGCTTGAAAGCTGCGGGTAGCCGGGTGAATACGACCGTAGCGATATTTTTTAGGGACGGCATAGGCGATCGCTTCTGCCACAGCTACA
>JAAHIC010000196.1 GCA_010671965.1 Leptolyngbya sp. SIO4C5 | reverse complement strand
GCTCCCGAACTAGATGCCTATTACGCCCCTGAACCCGCTGCACAGCCTGTTCCCGCTGCTGTAGAGACGACAACAGGCTCACCAGCAGTCGAAGCCATTCAGCCCTACAGCGAACCCCTCGTGGGTCCCCTGAGCACTGTTCCCCCTACATCAGCTCCTGAGCCTGCTTTGAATCCAATCTCAACCAATTTAGAGCAGGGGGTACCTGAACCCGCGGCTGTGCAAAAGCTACCCCAGGACAAGCTCTCTTCGCCAGAGTCCGCGACTGATGCCAAAATCACTCAGGTATTAGCCCTGCCGACAGCCAGCAGTCCGCCGCCTGTTACAGAGCTACCTGATGAAGCGGCGGCTGCCCCTCAGTAGCTGAGCGCTGGCCTAGTCAAGCAGGACTTTGCCCAAAATTCGCAAACACTTGGTAATTTTGCCGCCCTCCTCTGGGATTGCTGCTAAGTTAGCACTGATGCGTTTGAATTTAGGGAGTCAACTGTGTACGCGATCGCCCTTAAACAGGCCCAATATCCAACTTACGTTCTGCGAGATCAGGCTGCAGACGCCCGCTTAGAGATTGTGGCTGAACGGGGCGGCCTGGCTACCCACTGGCAGCTTCAGGGCCGCGATATTCTGTACTTTGATGCCGAGCGCTTCGCCGATGCCAGTAAATCAGTCCGGGGCGGTATCCCGCTGCTCTTTCCTATCTGTGGCAACCTACCCGGCAATACCTATACGCTCAACGGCCAAGACTATACGCTGAAGCAGCATGGCTTTGCTCGTGATTTGGCCTGGGGCATTGGCGATCGCGGCACCGATCAAAGCGCCCATCTCACTCTCATTCTCAACAGCAGTGAGGAAACGCTACAGCACTATCCGTTTAACTTTCAGCTTGCCTTTACCTACCACCTGCGGGGCAGCACCCTCACCCTAGAACAGCGCGTCACCAATAGTTCTGACCAGCCGATGCCGTTCAGCGTCGGCCTACATCCCTACTTTCTCACTACCGATAAGTCTCAGCTCCAGTTTGATATCCCCTCTAGCCGCTACCAGGATCAAAACACCCAGGAAATTCACGACTTTGACGGCCAGTTTGACTGGGAAGCCGAGGAAATTGACGTCGCTTTTCTCGATCTCAAGCGCCAGGTGGCTACCGTCACCAATCACGAACAGGAAATACGCCTCACCCTGGAGTGGAGCGAAGCGTATCCTATCCTAGTTTTTTGGACGGTCAAAGGCAAAGACTATTACTGCCTAGAGCCGTGGACTGGCCCCCGCAACGCGCTGAACACGGGCAACCACTTACTGACGCTAGCCCCCTATGAAACTCGTACCTTTCAGGTGAAGCTGACGGCAGAAATTATCTAGACTTCAGCCCTTAGCATGGGTAGCTTCGATTACGGTGTGAACATTGCCTCGGGGCGTAAAGTCTGCCTTAACCGTGACTTCTAGCGGGTCGCAGGCGGCAATCAGGTCATCTAAGATCTGGTTGGCGGATTCTTCGTGAGAAATATAGCGATCGCGGTAGCTATTGATGTAGAGCTTCAGCGCCTTCAGTTCAACCACGCGCTGGTCGGGGACGTACGTTACATAGATAGTGGCAAAATCCGGATATCCAGAAAAAGGACACTTGCAGGTAAATTCTGGCAGCGTAATGTTGATATGATAGCGGCGACCAACGCGAGGATTCGGGAAAGTAATCAGCTTCCCGACCTGAATCTCGCGCTCACCATATTTCGCCTCTGAAGCAGAACTCGATTCTGTGGGCGCTAAAGGGTGTTCAGTGGAAGGATGCGTCATGAAATTGCGACTGGAATAAGAAATACAGCTAAAAAGCACTATCCTTCATATCTTTACAGATTTGTGTTTCTTCTTGACGAATCGTTCCGGGGTTGTTCTAATTTGAACTACCTGATGGAATCTGGGAAACGCCTTTAACTGCCTCTAGTTTTCCAACGCTACCTACTCACCAATATGAATCCACCCCTCTATTCTGATCCGTCTTCTCAATCATCCGCTCGTTTAGAACCTGCCCATGCGGCTGGGCACACTCCCTCGGTGCCTATCTCGGTTTACAGAGAGCTGGCTACGGAGCTACAGGCGACCAAGGCTATGATTGATACTCTGCGGACTCGAAATGAGCAGCTAGTCAGACAAAATCAGCAGCTACAGCAAGAAGTACAGCACTTTGTGCAAGCGACGCTGCAGTTGGGGCAGTTTGCCGGAGTCTCACCTCAGACCTCCTCTCCAATGCCAGAGATGGCCCCTAATGCCCCTCTGCCCGCCTCAGGGGCACCGCCGTCAGAACCTCAGGGGACAGTGTCTAAATCCTCAGAAATGCCCCAGAAAGCGCCTCAAAAGGCTCCTAAGGAACGGCCTCCAGCTAAGCCTCTCTCATCAGCGCTGCAGCCGCTTAAACAGGCCGCTCTGGAAAAACTTTACACAGAACAGCCGTCCCGGCCAGCGGCTCCTGGAAATCTGGAGAGTTCTCCCCGAGAACTCAGTGGTTTGTGGCTAGCCGTTTCCATTATTTTTATCGTCACCACAGCTTTTGGAGCAGGTTTTTTAATTATGAAACCGCTGCTCAACCAGCGCTAAACCTCGCTTGTGTAGCGGTTGAACTCGGCACAGCCTGAGCCAGGTGTCACAATGAAGAAATCGAGTCGCGGCAAAATCGTATCAGAAGATACTGTTTTTACCTTGTCTGCCTCGCTACACATAAGGCTGCCGGACAATCTATCGGCAGGATATAGGAGATTCTGAGTTAACGATGAAGAAGATTGAAGCTATTATCCGTCCGTTCAAGCTGGACGAGGTCAAAATTGCCTTAGTCAATGCAGGCATTGTGGGCATGACCGTTTCCGAGGTGCGCGGATTTGGTCGCCAGAAGGGGCAGACAGAGCGCTACCGGGGGTCTGAATACACGGTGGAATTCTTACAAAAGCTGAAAATAGAGATCGTGGTCGAGGATGCTCAGGTGGATATGGTGGTCGAGAAAGTAATTTCAGCGGCCCGGACTGGCGAAATTGGCGACGGCAAAATCTTTGTGACTGCGGTTGACGAAATTGTTCGTATCCGGACTGGCGAAAAGAATCTAGAAGCTGTTTAGACACGACCTAGAGGGAGGGCGGTTGCTGCTGCCCTCCCTCTGACTACAGTGAACTTTGGCAAAATGCGATCGCGCCTCTAGGCCGTAGCCATGACTTGCTGGCGAATCGCCGTTAAATTTTGAATCAAATTTTGCCGCATGTGCTTTTCAATCAGCCCTACTGGCATGGCGAGCGGCGGCTGTACCGTCACCTCGTAGCACAGATAGGTGCTGGCTGTATCGCCTTCTGCGGTCGGCAGCAGCCGCCAGCGGCCACAAAATGTTTTGAAGTCGCCTTCCACCATAGAAAAGCCCAGCTCATTGGGATAGTGTTCTTCCATAGCAAGAACGACTCTGGCGCAAAACTGGATGTTGAGGAAGCACTGAGTGCCAATTTGCTCTAGCAAAATTTTGCCAGCCGGAGCCGCCAGCCGTACGCTCTTGGAAAGATTAGGGATGAAGTCTGCCAGGTGCTCGTAGTCGGTCAGGACTTGCCAGACCTGTTCTAAAGACTGGGGAATACAAATTTTGGCGCAAATGCGCCGCTGCCGACCCTGCAGTTTCTCAGTGAAGATGTCTATGCTGTCGGCATCTTCCAAGGCGGCGATCGCGTTTGATGCCGGCAATAAGTCTTTAGCGGGCTGATCTGGTTGCTGTGTCACGGTCATCCCTCAGCCGTTCTCCTCTGTATAAGTATACATACCCAGCAGAATGATCCAAATCCAGATGTCAGCTAGACATCTTAGCGCGAACCGCGCTGAAAAACATGAATATCGTTCTGGGCGTAGCGTGCCCGCTTTAGCGGCAGAGTAATCAGATCTAGATTGGCAAGGTTGCTGAGTCCTTTCTTGCAGCGATCGCTGCTGATCTCAGCTAGGATAACCATCACAGTCTAAATTTAGATTTTTGATGACGCTCAGACGCCTGAGGGTAGAACCCAAGTAAAAGTTATGGCTGATCTATCCACCACCGCCCCTGTAATTGGCACTGTGAAAGGCCCCGGTGACAATAGCAATCAGTATGTTTTTATCACTGCCAATAACCGTCAGGTCAAGATTGGCGAGTTTGTTTACTACCAGGCTGAGGCCGCGACCGAGGAGTCATTACACATTTTGGGCAAAATCTCAGCCCGCCGTCTGATCGATCACCTGCCTGATCGCATCTTTGCCGATACCGAAATTAGCCCAGAGACCATTGCCGCGCTGGTGGGCTTTGCCTATCCCAACCCTGAAATTTACGAAATTACGGTGGATGTGATTGGCTACTTTCACCGGGCTTTAGGCTTTATCAATCCCCGCATCACGCCTGATCCAGGGGCAAAGGTCTATCTCTGTGATGACGCTGCCCTGCGCCAGGTAATTAACAAGCGCCAGCCGGGAGAAGTCGGAGCGGCCCATGTCGGTTCGCTGCTGCTGCGTCCGGGGGATGCGGTGCCGGTGGCTTTGGACGTTAAAGAGCTGGTCAGCACCCACATGGCGATTCTGGCGGGTACAGGTTCGGGCAAGTCCTACACCGCTGGCGTGCTAATTGAGGAGCTGCTGCGTCCCTATAACCGGGCAGCGGTACTGATTTTTGACCCGCACGGGGAGTACGGCACCCTAGCAGATATGCGCGGCCACGATCGCTTCAAGACAGATGACGGCTACAGCCCGGAAGTTCAGGTGTTGCTGCCGGATGACATTCGGATTCGCATGTCGTCACTGGACTACTACGACGTGCTAACGCTGCTGCCCGATATGAGCGATCGCCAGCAGTCGATCTTAAATAAAGCTTTTAGTATTTTGCACAAGCATCGCAGTGGCCAGTACCGCTGGGACGTACAGGATCTGATTTCTGCGGTCTACGAAGCCGATCGCAGCGTGGATGAAGAAGGCAACGAAAAGGTGGGATCCTCGGCTCCGGCGATTGAGTGGAAGCTAGAGAAGCTATCGCGATCGCAGTATTTTCACCGGGTTGATCACCTAGCGCCCAAAGATTTATTTGAACCGGGGCAGGTGACGGTGCTACAGATGAGCGAAATTAGCCAGGAAGAGCAGCAGGTCATCTGCGCGGCAGTGCTGCGGCAGTGCTATCAGGCCCGGCTGGGGACGGCCAAAGAGCAGCTCAGTGCCGAAGATGAGAACTATCTGCCCTATCCGGTGTTTATTCTGATTGAAGAAGCCCACCGCTTTGCTCCGGCCCATGAACCGTCTCGCTGTAAGCAGATCCTGCGCACCATTTTGAGTGAGGGCCGTAAGTTCGGTATGGGCGTGGGGCTGATTACCCAGCGCCCTGGCAAGCTAGATTCCGATGTCCTGTCCCAATGTATGAGCCAGTTTTTGATGCGGATTGTCAATCCAGTGGATCAGGAAAGCCTCAAGTATGGAGTGGAGGCTGCCGGACGCGATCTGCTCCAGGAACTGCCTGCTCTGACCAAGGGACAGGTGATCATTTCAGGTGCCTGCATCAATACCCCCGTTTTATGTCAGGTGCGACAGCGGCTGACTACCCACGGCGGCGAAACTCTGAATGCGCCGCAGGCGTGGCAGGGCCATTTTCAAAAGCACCGACAGCGATCGCGCCAGATTGAAAAAGCGCCCGTTGCCCGCCGCCCGGTCGCTGAAACCTTCGAGGGTATCAGCATCGAGTAGGGTATGTCGGAGCCGTCAAAACTGCTGCGCAAGCTCAGCCGTCAGCTCTTTGCCGATTCGGCGGAGCAAAGTAAATTTATGGCGGCCCTGACTGCGCCTCAGCCTTATCCAGCGGCCATTCTCTGGGCGCGATCGCGGCCTCAGTCCTCGCCGTTTGAGGCTTTGACGCCGTTAACCTGGCAGCCACCGTTTGTAGATCGGCTCGTGCCTGAGTCTCAGCCCGGTCGCCACCCGCTGCATCAGGCAGGAGCTTTCTACTGCCTCGATTTTTCTTCCGTCTTTGCGGCTTCAGTGCTGTTGGCGATCGCAACTCCAGTTCGCACCGTTCTAGATGTCTGCGCTGCTCCTGGCGGCAAGAGCCTGTTTAGCTGGGTGGCTCTGCAGCCGCAGCAATTACTCAGCAATGAGGTGATTCATAAGCGAGTTCGTATCCTGATTGCCAATCTCAAACGCTGCGGAGCCGTAGGGGCGATCGCTCTCAGCCTCGATCCGGCAAAATTGGCCCAGGAAATGCCACAGGCGGCTGATTTAGTCCTCGTAGATGCTCCCTGTAGTGGTCAGTCTCTCCTGGCTAAGGGCGATAAAGCCCTGGGCTGCTTCCATCCGGTAACGATTAACAAAAACGCCAATCGGCAAAAGCGGATTCTAGCTGAAGCGGCCAAAACCGTTGCTCCCCAGGGCTATCTGGCCTACATGACCTGCACCTACGCGGCGGCGGAAAATGAGCGGGTGGGTGAATGGCTGCTGGAGCGATTTCCTCAGTTTCAGCCTGTTGCGGTGCCCTCTCTAGCCGCCTACCAGTCTGAATTGACCTCGCTGCCCTGCTACCGCCTCTGGCCTCAGCGGGGGTTAGGCGCTGGCGCTTTCACGCTGCTGCTGCAGAATACTGAATCGGGTGCAGCAGGATCTGTGGCCTCAGACTTTTTGTCTCAGCAAGGACGAATCATCTACCCGGCGCAGCGATAGACGGATACCGATAGGACAGGGTTATACCCCACCGAAAATTATTCGGCTTGGAGCTGCTCGACCCGCTGTAGGGCGGCTTCGCTGTTTTGCCGATAGGCATTGACCCGGTCCCGCGCGGTAGGGTAGCGGCTGTCATCGGTAGCCACTTGGGCCATTAAATCAGAAGCCCGCTGCCAGCGACTTGCCAAATCCAGCCAATCGGCAGCAGTTTCAGCCTCCTGGCCGTCTAGAGCAGCGGCTTCGGCTAACCGCACCGCCTGCACAAACGGATCGCTGTCATCCGGGGCGGGTTCTGCAACGGCTGCAATAGTCGGTTCTGGCAAATTTTCGGGAACATCGACTGCCACTGTCGGCGTTTCCTCAGCTACCTCGCTGCCGAAGCGATCGCCCAGCCAGTCCTTTGTAACCCAGCCCAATAGCAGTAAGAACAGGCACAGACTGGCTCCCCCCAGCAAGCCGCGCCAAAAATACAGGCGCTTAACGCTTTTGCGGGAGGAAGGCGTATGGGGCAGGGGCGATCGCGGCTTAGGAGCCTGCCGATCTTCGAGCCAGCGCTGCACCAGATGCGGCTTTTTGAGCGTAATTAGCTCTGACCAGAGCAGATGATTGTCCGGGTCGCGGTTAATTTCTTCCAGCCACAAAAGCTGCTGCTCTCGGACAATACGAGCGTTGATATTGACCTTACTGATATTGCGCGGGCTGAGGGACTCTAGGATTTGCCGGATCCGCTCGACAGTTGAGCTTTGTTCTAGCTGGGCTTCAGTTTGAGCTTCACAGAGGAGCTGGAGGGCACCATTGGCCAGCATCGCCCTGGTCCGAAGGCCGTCATCTGCTAGCCGCTCGTTGAGAATCTGGATAATGGCGGCTACACTCCCTTGGCGGGCCTGCCGAGTAATATCGTCAATTGATTGAGTCATAATCCGCTCTATAGCAGCTAGAGAGGTTAGATAA
>JAAHIC010000195.1 GCA_010671965.1 Leptolyngbya sp. SIO4C5 | reverse complement strand
CGATGCGCTTGAGCGCTTTGCCGATAGTGCGAGCGCTCACGGCTTCTGGCCATTGCTCGGCCATTTGCTGCTGGGTGAGGTGTCCACGAGTAGCGGCGAAGCGACGAAAAGCATTGAGGTCACTAATGATCGGTTCTGGGCCGCGGCGCGTCGGTTGTTTGGCGGCAGCACTACCGGTCGCTTGACGCCGTTTGAGCCAGAGGTCGAGGGTATTGCGGCTGATGTGGAAGAGTTTGCTGACTCGGCTTTTCTTCTCGCCGCGATCGACGGCGGCAAGCGCTTTTTGACGCAGGTCAAGGCTGTAGGCAGCAGGCATAAGATGGAGAGCAGTAGCGACATCCTATGATGTCCTAACTTAGCCTTTTATTGCAATAGGTGTTGAAATGGCTTTCTAAAGGGAACGGTCCTTGTCATAAAACGGCTGCTCTCCGCTTTTTCCCAAAGGACCGTTCCCGCCTGCCCTAGCTGAATGCAGGGAATTTGAGCCGCGTTTTAAGCCTGGGCGAGATAGGGCTATGGACTTTCCTGATACAGCGGCGATCGCAGACGCTCAGCCCACTTCACCTTGGGAGCCGTTACCCGCAGCGCCCAGTTCAGCAGCCAAGGCGCAAGGCGATCGCACCACAGCGCCAAACGGCCCTGCCAGCCCACCACAATCTCTGACTTATCCTGCTGCAAGCCCCGCATCAGTGCCTGGGCCACCTGCGGCGGCGTCATCGGCACCACCCCGCGAAACCAGTCAAAGTGCCGCACCATATCCGTATCCGTCAGCGACGGCAGCAACGCTACCACCTTGACGTTGTGCCCCGCCAGTTCGTGCCGCAAAGCTTGGCTAAAGCCCAAAATGGCAAACTTTGTGGCTGAATAGGTCGCCATTGTCGGCGCGGCCACCTTGCCCATCAGACTAGACACATTGACAATGCAGCCTTCCCGCTGGGTTGCCATACGGCGGGCAATCAGGCGCGTCACCGTGTACAGGCCAATCAGGTTCGTATCAATCTCAGCCTGCACCTGGGGCAGCCGCGTTTTGAGAAACGGTGCTTGATGGGCCACCCCGGCACAGTTCACCAGCAGATGAATCGGGCCGTGGCTTTTCCAGGCTTGGGCAATGGCAATACTGACCTCCTGAGGCCGGGTCAGATCACAGCACAGGGGCACGACCTCTACCCCCAGAGCCGCCACTTCAGCCGCTACCTCAGCCAGCTTTTGCCGACTGCGAGCGCTCAGAATAAGCCGACGGACGCCCTGCTGGGCTAGTTCTAGCGCGATCGCTCGGCCAATGCCGCGCGAGGCTCCGGTAACCAGAGCCGTTTTTCCTTGAATATTCATATTGCAAATCTCCTAAATTGAGTGATTCACAAACTGCCTGTGGCTCCCACGAGCCGTTTGGCGATTGAGACAGTTGTGAAATGTCAAGCTGGAATTAGCGCTATGCCCACGGTTGGGCCTACCCGCTCTAACTCCTTACCCAGATGAAGCGAATGCAGTTCATAGAAAGTGCCTCCTAAAAAGGTACGTTGTTCATCGGTAGCAACTGCACTCACAAGCTAACAACCGGATCAATAAGCTGCAACATTTATTTATAAAACTCGATTTTCTTTAAGTTGCTTAATGTTTACTTCAGGATCGCTCAGGCCGCTTACATGGGCCTAAAAATGTAAAAGATTTCCGCATAACGGGCGATTTTGAGTCCAGGACTGACTGTTTCAGCCGTTAATTTTTCTGAGAAAAGCCAAATTTGGCAGACCATGTCTCTCATGTTTTTGGCTCTAATTTTGAGCATTTTTGTCGTCAGATAGGCTATTGCAAAACAGCGTGAAAGCTACCCCTGCTCAGTGTTTTAACGGTTAGCCAAGCTGATTAAGCTACCGCCAGTGTAAAAACAGACATCTGAGAATTTGTATCGGTTCTTAACCTGTTTTACTCAACCGCCGCGATCGCGCCGCAGCGGCGAGTATCTCCTGCCCCTTCAATTCGCCCATCAGCGTGGGCCATCACGGCATGAACCCCACCAAAAAACATGTTCTGCTGCTGCCACCAAATCCACTCATCCACCGCCCAGCCGGGTAAAGCTTCTATCTGGGTGCGGTCAAATCCTGGTTCTAAATTCAACACGCCCCGCTCCCAGTGGATACGCGGCGCTTTGACTGCTGCCTCAACGGGCATGTCAAAATCCAGCAGATTAGAAATTACCTGCAAAATGGCGGTGCGGATACGGTTAGAGCCGCCTGATCCCAGGGCTAAGCAAGGACGCCCCTGCACTAGCAGCAGCGTTGGAGCCATCATTGAGGACATCCGCTGATTGATCTGCCACCGATGGAAACCCTGTGGATTGAGATCTTCTTCTCCCAGCATGTTGTTCATCATGATGCCTGTGCCCGGAATCATGTATGACGAGCCTTCACCGTTAGAGGTGGTGATGCTGGCGGCATTGCCCTCGCCGTCAATCACGCTGATATGGGTAGTGCTGCCCCATTTGCTGGCGGCAGCGCCGAGGTCGGCGGTGTAGCTGGCCAGATGCGCCGCTGAGAGAAAAAAGTCGTCAATATTATCGCGGTAGAGGTTAGCGTCATAGCCGTCGCGGCGGGCCTGATTGGTCAGCCGCATCACGGTGGCTAGCATTTGTAGGTGGGCTGGGCTACCGGGCCGCAAGTGACCAAAATCTATCTGCTCTAAAAGTCGCAGGGCAAAGGCAATCAGTGTACCGCCAGAGCTAGGGGGCGGATTGGTCAGCAGCGTAGCGCCACGATAGCGAATCTGCAGAGGCGATCGCTCAATCACGCCGTAGTTTGCTAAATCTGCGGCTGTCAGATATCCGCCTTGCTGCTGGCAGTCGTGCACAATCTGCGCCGCGATCGCCCCGTGATAGAAGTCGTCGGGATCGTTGACTAGCTGGCCCAGCGTGGTCACGAAGTCCGACAGATAGAAGCGATCGCCGCAGCGCAGCGGTGATCCCTGAGGCGCATAGACGGCTCGAACTGCCGGATTTGCCGTCAAAATCGGCGTCAGCAGCTCATAGCAGTAAGCCTGAAAAGCATTCACGGGTACGCCTGCTTTGGCCCAGTGGATAGCCGGTTCTGCCACCGCTGCTAACGGCAATCGTCCCAGCCGGCGGTGCACATGAACAAGTCCTTTGAGAACGCCAGGGGTGGCGATCGCGCCTAGGCCAATATGAAACTGCTGGGTGGTAGCGCCAAAGTTGGCTTCAATAGGGTAAAAGTCTAGTGGACAGCGGACTGATTTTTGCTGGGGCGTTTGGGTGAAAAAGTCAAACAGGGTATCGCGGCCCTGGGCCGTATGGGCCAGCAAAAAGCCCCCCCCTGCCAGAGAAGTCAGTACCGACTCGCTAACGCACGCCGTCAGGGCCGCCGCGATCGCCGCATCAAAGGCATTGCCGCCAGATGCCAGCATGGCTGCACCCGCCTCAGCCGTCACGGGATGCCCCGCCGCTACACAACCTTTGCTCTGTTTTTTACCCATATTATCCCCACCCCCCGCATTTCCTCGCTGAGAGACTAGTGGTAACGTAATCAGCCATAGTAGATGTTGCTATGAGCGCCTTTAAGCTGCAGTTCTTCTCAATTTGCTAAGCGATATTAACTTCTTAGCAGAACTGTTTCAGCCTCCAGCTAAGACACTTGTTTCCTTATAGGTGCTGCGCGCTATCTTGCTGACCGTTGGGGATTAGCCTACCATTCAAGGAGAGATGAATAATGAATCGATCAGTCTTTAGCCCAGTCACTGGCGCTGCTGTTGTAATGGCGCTCCTGGGGGGCTGTGCGACTGCTGATCAGCCTGGAGCGGAAACGTCCAGTGAACCTGGCACCTTAGCCCTCCGCGCTAACGGCGAAGATTTTGTCCGTCAGGGCTTCGTCACCAAAGACGGCTGGCAAATCAATTTTGACCATGTTTATGTCAGCCTGGCAGATGTCAAGGCTTATCAAACAAGTCCTCCCTTCGATGCTGATGCTGAGGCCGCCTTGGAAGCAGAAGCAGAAGTGCCGCTGGTCAAAGCTGAAACCGTAGATTTAGCGGCAGGCGACGCCGAAGCAGAGCCGATCCTAGTGACCCAGGTAGAAGCTCCTGCTGGTCAATACAATGCGCTTTCCTGGGAGATGGTACCCGCCTCGGAGGGGCCAGCGGCAGGTCAGGTGCTGATGCTGGTCGGCACTGCCGAAAAAGCGGGTGAGACAGTAGACTTTACCCTCAAGTTTGATCAGCCCTACGCCTATGTCTGCGGTGACTTTGTGGGCGAAAATCGTAAGGGCATTTTGGAACCGGCAGACAGCGCTGACGTGGAAGCAACTTTCCATTTTGACCACATCTTTGGCGATGGTGAAGCGGCACCGGAGGCAGAAATTAATACGGGAGCTTTAGGCTTTGAACCAATTGCGGCTCTGGCGACAGACCAGCAGGTTGAGGCCGATTTAGCGGCACTGGAGCAACAGCTTGCCAGTGAAGACTATGCTCAGCTCCAGACAGCGCTGCAAGGGCTGGCCCACGTTGGTGAAGGACACTGTCGAGCCACAGAAGTTACTTCTTAAAATGGCTGTTAGGTGGCAGCGGATAATCCTTCGGGTTAAGTCATTTCTTAAACAGGTTAAGTGTGAAAGGCAAACTAATCGGGCCACTGGCGGCTTGCGCTTTGCTAGGGAGCCAAGCCCAGGCGATCGCCCACGGCGCTAGAATCGACTATCAGATCCAGTCAGCCGTGGAGATTCAAAGTAGTTATGACACGGGTGAGCCGATGCAGCAGGCTCAAGTAGCGGTTTATGCCCCTGATAATCCCAGTGAGCCGTGGCTGACGGGGGAGACAGATGACAGCGGCAAGTTTACCTTTACCCCTGACACCGAAATTACAGGCAACTGGGAAGTTCAGGTGCGACAGGCAGGGCACGGTGATATTGTGGCAATTTCGCTGGGCGAAGATTCTCAACTGCAAGCCGCCATTGTTAAAGGCAGCACTGGCTACAGTGCCTCCCAGCTCATTCTCATGGGTCTGATGGGAGTTTGGGGCTTTGTGGGCACGGCTTTGTTCTTCTGGCGGAGAAAGGGCTGATGCATATTCCCGATGGTGTTTTGCCAGCGCCGCTAGTTCTGGCGGGCTACGCTGGCACCGGGCTGGCGACCTGGTACTCACTGCGTCAAATTAACCGTTTCGAGAATCCCCAGGCGGCGGTGCCGAAAGCGTCTTTACTCACAGCCGCTTTCTTTGTTGCTTCTTGGATCCACATTCCGGTACCGCCTACCAGCGTTCATTTAATTTTGAATGGCCTGTTGGGGACGCTGCTGGGCTATTTTGCCTTTCCGGCGATCCTAATTGGCCTGCTGTTTCAGGCCGTCATGTTTCAACACGGCGGCCTATCTACCTTGGGGATCAATGCTCTGATGATGGGAATTCCAGCGATCGCGGCTCACTATATCTTTCGGCTGCGGTATCGGCTCAAGCTGACTCAGGCCAGAAGTCTAGCCGTTTTGGGCTTTTTTTCCGGCGCGATTGGCTTGGGGCTGGCAGTGCTGATTTTCTTTAGCCTGCTGATCATCTTTTTGCCGGCTGGATTTAACCCGCAAACGGAGCGCACCGCGATCGCCGGTTTAGCCTTAGCCCATCTGCCTGTGGTGGTGCTAGAAGGGTTCTTCACCGCTTTGCTGGTGTCATTCATCTACCGAGTCAAGCCGGAGCTTTTGCCACAGCAATGAAATTAGGGCTAGACGACTATGCGCGGTTAGCTTCGCCTATCCATCGATGGCTGCCTAAATATAAGCTGATTGGCCTAATGGCCCTGATTTTGGCCTTCTCGTTTGTCCGCAGCTTAGCCTTACTGCCGGTGATTGCCCTCAGCACGTTTATGTTTTACTACGCTGCGGGTCTGCCGCTGAGCTTTTGGCGGCAGCGCCTGCAGGTTCCCGGTATCTTTTTGGCTATGGTGGTGGTGCTGCTGCCGTTTCTATCGGGCAGTACGGTCATTGCGACGCTGGGGCCGTTGCAGATTTACCAAGAAGGTTTACTGGCAGTCGTTTTGGTTTCAGTTCGCTTTGTCTGCATCTTGACCTTGGGGCTAGTGCTTTTCGGCACGGCCCCTTTTTTTGAAACTATTCGCGCCATGCGATCGCTGGGTTTACCGCCAATTCTGGCTGATATGACGGTGCTGACCTACCGCTACATCTTTGAAATTGGCGACTACTTCCGCTCCATGCGAACCGCCATGCAGCTTCGCGGCTTTGACAGCCATCGCTTTAACTGGCGCACCTTTAAGAATCTAGCGGCGCTGGCCGGTAGCCTGCTGATTCGCAGCTATGAGAAATCAGAGCAGGTTTATAAAGCGATGCTGCTGCGGGGCTATGGATACGGTGACCCTATAAAAGGGCCTCAGTTTAAGCCAACTCGCCGCGATCGCCTGCTTTTAGGGCTAACGTTCACCCTTGCGGCAGGTGTTTTAATTGCCGAACTTGTAATAAATTAATAGCTCCAATTTTTTTATTTCTTTTCAAAAAGTTTAATAAACGCCGATAAACAAATTTGCGATTCTTTGGGCTTAACAAGCGGTTTTAACAAATTATTTTTAAGCTAGTAGCAGTAACATGTTGTATCGCCCCTATGCTAAATCAAGCTCAGCAGGCCATTAGCAGACTGGATTATCCTCAGGTGAAACAGTCTGGTATGGATGCTCTGAAGATCGCCAATCTTGGCTACGCTTATCCAGATTGTCCCGCCGTCCTGCAGGGGATTGATCTCAACATTGCGGTAGGTGAGCGAGTTGGGCTGATTGGGCCAAACGGTGCTGGAAAAACGACTTTATTTCTCTCTATCTGCGGCGTCCTGATACCTCAAATGGGGGAAATTCAGCTTTTTGATCAGGTCGTGCAGCCGGGAAAATTTCGGCCAGAAATTGGCTTGGTTTTTCAAAATCCTAGCGATCAGCTTTTTTCCCTGTCCGTTGAAGAAGATGTCGCCTTTGGTCCTACTAATATGGGATTTTCCGGCGAGGCGATTGAGGAACGGGTTTGCGAAGCGCTCCATCTCACCGGGGTGTTTGATTTGCGCCATCGCCCGCCTCACCATCTATCGGGAGGAGAAAGACGCATGGTGGCGATCGCCAGCGTTTTAGCCATGCGGCCCCAATTAGTGATCTACGATGAACCCAGTGCCAATCTAGACATGCGATCGCGCCGTCGCCTCATTCGCTTTTTACAGGAAGCCTCGCAAACCATTCTGGTGTCTTCTCATGATCTAGAACTCGTACTCGAAGTCTGCGATCGCGTTATTTTGCTCGATCAGGGGCGGATTGTGGCCGATGGGGTCGCCGATGAAGTGATGGCTGATGCCGCGCTAATGGAAGCCCACGGTCTAGAGCGACCCCACTCCCTGAGCCATAGGGTTGAGCGATAAGCAAAGGGTCAGGAACTACGCAGTGCAAAACTTGAGACACTAGCGGTAGGATCCCCCCTGCCCCCTTATCAAGGGGGGCAGCGACAGCCGGGGGGATTTCGCGAGCGGTTATAGCTGTAGTCAATCAGGTTAGGACGTAGACTGGAATAAGTTGATACGGTTACTTGACAATGGCTCGACCCTACAGCGAAGACTTCCGGCAAAAAGTGATTGAGGCGATCGAGTTGGATGGTCTC
>JAAHIC010000194.1 GCA_010671965.1 Leptolyngbya sp. SIO4C5 | reverse complement strand
TTTATTACAGGCTATCCCATATTCTTAGCTTTTTCAGAAATTTACAAGCTACCGCGTCTCTGCTGTTCCCGCTCAATTGCCTCAAACAAAGCCTGAAAGTTGCCTTCACCAAATCCTTCCACCAGCCGCCGCTGCCCGGCCACCTGATAAAGCTGACGCTCGATAATTTCAAAAAAGAATGTCGGTTCAGCAAAAATTGGCTCTGTGAAAGTTTGCAGCAGCAGCGCCTGGGGATATTCAGGCAGCCAGTCAACTAAAATTTGCTGCTGGGCGATTGCCTGCCAGTCAACGCTAGATGGCGGAGCTTCTAAGCGCTGGTCTAGCTGCTGGTAGTAGGTTTGCGGCACTGAGATGAAAGGCACCTGATTTTGCTTAAAGGTGCTGATAGCCCTAACAATGTCCGCCGTACGGAGGGCCGCATGTTGAATGCCAGTCCCGCGATTGTAGTTCAGAAATTCTTGAATCTGAGAGTTGCCAGAAGTGGGTTCATTGATCGGTATTTGGGCTGTTCCTTGGGTATGCACCATGACCTGACTGCACAGCCCAGAATAGGCAGTCTGAATCTCAAAAGTCTGCTGACGGTTAAAGCCCAGCATTGACTCATACCAGCCAGCAGCGGCCCCCAGCTGGCCAGCAGATACATTGAGGACGGCGTGGTCAATCGCGACAAAATCTGAGGCAGTTGCAGGTTCCCAAGAGTCTGCTAAGAACTGCCAGTGAGCCTGGGGACTCAGCAGCGGCACAGGCAAAGTCGCCGCTTTTGACTCGATCAGGGTGTGGCACAAATCCCCCCATCCCTGCACCTGACACCACCTCAGATCGGGCCGTTGAGGATCTGTCTGGATTGGCTGCAGCAGCGGCGTATTGGCTGCCAGCGCCCGCGCCACAATTGGCTCTAAACTTTGCACTGAAAAAGCAATGTCAGCAACGCCGGGCGGATGCTGCTGTAAATACTGGGATACAGGACTCTCTGCCGTCAAGGGAGCCGATATCACCACTCTGACGCCGCCGTTCTGTAAAACTTCGGTATGGGTGTGGGGGTCTAGCTGGGAAGCAATCGCTTGAAATCTGAGCCGCTGAGAAAACCACTGCCTCCAAGCGATCGCATTTTCGACGTAGAAGTGCAGATAGCAAATATCCATAGCTGACAGAAAAGTTAGGTTCTAACGCTAGGCTAAGGCTGAGGTTCAGGAAACATGACTGCTGAGCGAATTAAAATAATCGGCTAGCTGACAAGGTCTAACTGGCTGCGAGTTACGACAGTTTGACGGGCTGCCAGCAGTAAACGGCAACGCAGATGATCTAGTATCTGCTGAAGGTTTGAAATTCCAGGGTTTATCCCCGCAAATCAGAAATTATTGCCTTAAAAACCGTCAGAAGAGAGAATACTCGGCTTTGGCATTTTTTTATGATGAGTAGCAGCAAATTACCAGGAACAGACCCTATGACATGGTATCGATCGTTCACTAGTCTACTTATCGCTGCGATCGCGGTGCTAACGATTAGCTGCAGTTCTGCTCAGCAAGTGGCTGCCCCCACCTATACCTCCACTCAGATCGAGCAAATTCAAGCTTACAGTCCTCGCGTCGTAGCCCTAAGAGAGCGCATCCCCGAACTGAAAGCCTACATTCAAGATCAAGACTGGATCAACGTACAGACTTTCGTGCATGGGCCTTTAGGAGAATTGCGAGCGCGCATGAATCGGCTGGCTCGTCAGCTTCTGCCCCAGGATCAAGCCAAGGCCAATGAGTTGGCCAAAGACCTGTATAACCATCTAGTCGCCATTGATGAGGCCGCCGTAGCCCGCAACATTTCAGTTGCTAAGCGCCAATATCAGCAAGCTATAGAAGATTTTGACGCCTTTTTGGAACTGGTGCCCCAGGCCGAGCGCCTGTGAAAGAACGGGTCGTTGTGATTGGCTGTGGCGTGGTTGGGGCCACCCTGGCCTACGAGCTGAGCCAACTGCCGCAGCTAGAGGTTTGGGTCTGCGATCGCCAGCCTCCAGCCCAGGGAGCTACTGGCGCGGCCTTGGGAGTGCTGATGGGCATCATCAGCCATAAAGTCAAGGGGCGCACCTGGCAGCTGAGAGAAGCCAGCCTGCGGCGCTACGAAAGCCTCATCCCTGAGCTAGAAAATCTTACTGGCAAAACGATCCCCTTTAACCGTCAGGGCCTGCTCAGCCTCTGCTTTGATCACGCTAAAATTCCCAAATGGCAACAGCTACAGCAGACCCGCCAGGCCCAAGGCTGGCCCTTAGAAATTTGGTCGCCGTCAGCGCTGCAAACTCACTGTCCCGCTCTCAATGTTGAGTCAGTTGAGGCCGCTATCTATTCTCCTCGCGATCGCCAGGTCGATCCCACCGCCCTAACTTTGGCCCTCGTGCAGGCAGCTCAGCTCAACGGCGTCAATTTTCAGTTTGACTGTGCAGTACAGGCAATTGTCTCTGCAGCCGGGGATCATGCCTCCCAGGTGCAGACCGACGTGGGGGCGATCGCGGCTGACTGGGTCATTGTTTCAGCCGGACTGGGATCTGAAGCCTTGGCGGATCGGACCATTTCGCTGATCCCAGTCTTGGGGCAAGCCATTCGCCTACAGCTAGAAACACCGCTAGGTAACGCTGACTTTCAGCCCGTAATCAACGGCAACGATATCCACTTAGTGCCGCTGGGTCAAAATCAGTACTGGATTGGCGCGACGGTGGAATTTCCGCCAGAGACGCCACTAGAAACCCTGGAACCTCAGACAGAGCGACTAGAGGCAGTCATTCAAGGGGCGATCGCCTACTGCCCGGCGCTAGCGAGCGGCAAAATCTTACAAACCTGGTCGGGACTGCGACCCCGGCCCCAGGGTCGCCCGGCACCCGTGATTGAACAGCTAGCGAGCAACCCAAACGTCATCTTAGCTACAGGCCATTACCGCAACGGGGTTTTACTGGCTCCGGCCACGGCCCAGCAGGTAAAGAAGCTCATTACCGCATAGAACCGCGCCAAACCTAGACGCTGCGATTCCAGAACGGACAACATGCCATAGACTAGAGAAACAGACCGATCTAGGAGTTAAGGTGGCACTAGAATCCTCCTGGCAGGAGATGCTTACGTTAGCGGAAATGACGGCTGAAAAGCTGGCCCGCAATCTGAAACAAAGGCAATCCCGCTCAGTCCAAGCGAACGTACTCTCTGCACAGACGCTTTGGCTAATTGGGCTGACCGGATTTGTCGTAGCCACATTTAACTGGCGACTGCTGTTGGCGATGTCAGTAGGCGCGGGGTCTGTGCGCTTAGCTTACTGGCTCGCTGATGACGCTCACCGGCAACTGATAGCGGAGATTGGTGAAAATCTCTGGCAGCAGATGAAACAGCCTGCGGTTCTAGCGGGGGCAGGTGGGTTCACTGCTACCCTTGGCACTTACGGCGTGCTATCCCTTTGGGCCACCGTAGACAATCCTTGGCTCGCCTTAGGACTGCTAACCCCGACGGCCCTAAGTATCGCTACGCTGGCTTTACTGCTTTGGCAGTTCAAAGCAGGTGACTCAGACAAAGGCAGCGATCCGCATCAGCTTTTAGGCCAGCTTACCCAACCCGATCCCCTGCAGCGTTTAGTCGCTATTCAACAACTGCTGCACTGGGTTGAGCAAGCTCCAGCAGCAGCGTTTTATACACTCTCGGTGCGATCGCAAATCACGGACTGCTTTCGGGTGCTGCTGGTTCAGGAAAGCGATCCCATTGTCCGCAATGCCCTACGGCAGGGACTGCGATCCCTTGCCGTCCAACCGCCGCAGCTAGGCAAGGGAGCACCACCGCTCCAGCTAGAAGCTCCTATCAAGGCAGTTGAGCAGCGATCGCCGCTGCGCCGCTCTCAGGTAGAGTACGTTGAATCCATTCACTAGCGTCTCCGAAGAAAGCCTAAAAAGATAACTGGATAGCAACATCAGGGCGTATGCTAAAAAGTCCTGTTGGCTATTGAGTACCCGTCACTATGGATCGCTTTCGCGTCGAAGTCATTGCCCAAACGCCCCAGCCGCAGCAGGCAATCTATGCGGCGATGCACCAAGATTACGCCGAAGGATTTGTCGCTGATGAGCGCGATCGCTTTCCTGATGAAGCTAAGGCTGGCGAACTGGTTATCCGCAATCTGCTCAAAGGCGGTCGTGGCCACTATGGCCCTCTAGAACATCCACAAATTGTCCTTAACTGTGGCTGGTTTCCCCACTCCACCATGCAGCAAATCCGCACTCATCGTGTGGGCGTCAGTTTCGATGTGCAGTCATTTCGCTATACAGGAAGCCGTATCTTAGAAGTGATTTCAGGCGATCGCGAAGTGGATGACGTTTTTTATTTGCGACCTGTAGGTTTTTATAGCGATCGCCAGGGCAAGCGCTATGAGTATACTGCCGAACAGCGTCAGCAGGATCTTGACTGGTGCCTGGAAGCCTGCCGTCGCTATCAGCAGCGGATTGAACAAGGCTTTTCGGAAGAACACGCCCGCGGACTGATTCCGTTCGATGTGCGGCAGCACTGGGTAATGTCAGCCAACGTGCGATCGCTGATGCATTTGCTAGACTTGCGTTGGAAAGCAGATGCCCAACTGGAGGCCCAAAAACTGTGCGAATACATTTGGCCGCACTTTCAAGCGTGGGTACCTGCGATCGCCCAGTGGTATGAAGACAACCGACTGAAAAAAGCGCGGTTAGCCCCCTAATGCCTCAATACTCGTCGGTGTGCGGCGCACTGGGCGCTGTCGCGTCATTGAGCGACCAGTGATACTCAACAGCAATACCGGAGCTGCGACAGCTTTCCTCTAGCTGTTTTTGCTGGGACAGAGCCTTACGCAGCGTGAAGATCAGCTCTTGAATCTGCTGCTGCTGGGAGGAGCGCTGCTGCAGCGAAAACAAAGTCTGTCGCTCCAAAAGCTGCAGCAAAAGTTCGTAATGAATGTGGGAAGGCAGCGGAATTGGCCGATCCATAGGCTCCATAGGGCGGGGGCAGATAGTTTAAGTAAACAGCGCAGCGATCGCCTCGGTCGGATCGGGCTGCCGCATCAAGGATTCCCCAATCAGCACCGCCTGCGCCCCCGCTTTTTGCACAACTTGAATATCGGCTGGTGTAAACAAGCCTGATTCGCTTACAACTAACACATCACGAGACTGCAGGATATCCCGCCGCTGGCCAATTATGGTTTCAGTTGTGGCTAGATCTGTCGTAAAGTTCTCTAAATTTCGGTTGTTAATGCCAATCAGCTGCACGCCATCAATTGCCAGCACCCGGTCTAGTTCTTCTAAGGTGTGTACTTCGACTAAAGCCCCCATTCCTAAAGCTTTGGCAATCCGAATAAAGTAGCTCAAATCTTCATCAGAGAGCACCGCCGCAATCAGCAACACGGCATCGGCACCACTCACCCGCGCCAGATAAATCTGATAGGGATAAATCAGGAAATCCTTACACAGCAGCGGCACGTCTACGGCGGCCCGCACCGCCGAAAGATAGGTAAAATCTCCTTGAAAAAACTCTTTGTCGGTTAGGACAGACAGACAAGTGGCCCCCCCAGCCACATAGGCTTCGGCGATCGCCACTGGGTCAAAATCAGCGCGAATGATGCCTTTACTGGGTGAAGCTTTTTTTACTTCTGCAATTAGCGCTGGCTGAGTTTTTCCCTGCCGCAGCGCCTCAATAAAGCTGCGAGGCGACTCAGTTGTCAGCACCCGCCGCTGCAGCTCAGCCAAAGAGAGCTGTTCCCGCATCTGAGCAACTTCAGCTTCTTTGTGCCAGACAATTTTCTCCAGGATGTTGCGCGGTTCTGAGCCAGGAATCCGCACCTGATAGCTCAGCTCCTGCACTTTAACGGATGGGTTGGGGGGGCGGCGACGAATCTTCATAAGCGCAAACTCAGTAGCAATAGGGGCAGGCTTGTAGCCAACTACATCTGACTAAGCATGAATCAGCTAGACCAGTACTCGCGGTAAAACCTTTCAGCGCCTCTAGTGGACAACCTCAGCCCGCTTGAAAGCTTCGTCAAGCACCTCTGAGAGGGTGGGATGGGTATGAACCATAAAGGAGAGATCTTCTACCGATATCTTCTGGGCGATCGCATTGGCCGCTTCCTGAATTAGGTCAGAGGCGTGCAGCCCAATAATGTGCGCCCCCAAAACCTCACCCGTGTCTTTGCGATAGATTACTTTAGCCAATCCCTCAACTTCTCCCTCCGCTAGGGCCTTGGAGTTGCCCTTGAAATAGGTGCGCACCGCATCTACCTGAAAGCCTTCCTGCTCGGCCAGTTCTTTAGCGGCTGGCTCAGTTAGCCCCACAAAGCTAACCTCCGGATGGGTAAAGGCAGCGGCTGGAATACTGCGATAGTTGACCTGACGCGGGCGATCGCAAATATTTTCCACCGCGATAACCCCCTGAGCGGAAGCGGCATGAGCCAGCATCATTTTGCCCATCGCATCACCAATGGCCCAGAGGTGCGGTACCGGCTCACCATCCCGGAGGACAGCTAAATGCTCGTTTGTGGGAATGAAGCCGCGCCGATCAAGCTCTACACCAATGCTCTCAAACCCTAAATTCTTAGTGGCCGGGATACGGCCAGTTGCCACTAAACAAGCATCAACTTCTAAAACTTCTTTGACTTCTTTAGTTTTAGGATCTGCCAGCTCAATCACCACTGGCGAACCCGGCTTGACCGTCTTAGCAATCAGGCCCACCTTGGTTTCAATATCACGGGGATTAATCAGCACCCGCTGGGCGATTTTGGCAATATCGGGATCAAACGTTGGCATCAGGCGATCGAGTGCCTCAATCATAGTCACTTCCGATCCCAGTGCCGTATAAATATCGGAAAACTCTAGCCCAATGTAGCCGCTGCCGATGATGGCAATCCACTGGGGCAGCCAGTCTAACTTGAGGGCTTCGTCGCTGGTAAAAACAGTTTTGCCATCCAGCTCAATTCCGGGCGGCACAAAGGGCACAGAGCCACTTGAGAGCAAAATGTCTTTGGCGGTGAGAACCTGACTGCCGGATGACGTCTCAACTACGACCTTTTGCTCCCCTGCCAGCTTGCCCCAGCCCTGAATGATATCTACGCCCAACCGGGTGAGGCTGTTGCCCATATCGCCTTGAATCTTGCTAACCAGATCCTTGGCATGATCCGCGATCGCCTGTCGCTCAAACGAGACGTCTCCCACCTGAATGCCCAGCGATTTGAGATGGTGAGCATCCCGCAGCTCTCTCACTCTGCCGGAGGCTGCTAGCAGCGCCTTAGAAGGAATGCAGCCGCGATTAACGCAGGTACCGCCCATGTCTGCTGCTTCGATAATGGCGGTCTTAAGACCACACTTAACAGCATGCAGCGCGGCACCGTGTCCACCCACGCCAGCCCCAATAATCACTAAGTCGTAATCGAACGCCTGACTCACGTCCCTCTCCTGCATCCAAATAGGCCAATTTAGGCAATTGCTAACATCGCTAATGTTTAGGGATGTTAGTCATACCATAGCTATCGTTACACAAAATTACACGCTTCCAACTGTTGCTCAGCAGCTCATGGCTGAATCAGCGGTTGGCGCAACGTGATTTTGTCATTAGTTTTGGGCATGTTCTAGAAATTCAGCCCTAGGTTTAATAAATTTGCGCTTTTATCCGGTTGATGTCTGTATCTATAGAG
>JAAHIC010000193.1 GCA_010671965.1 Leptolyngbya sp. SIO4C5 | reverse complement strand
CAGTGGCGCTGCCAGGGCTGCGGCCAAGTTTGTCGGCGGCCTGGTGAGAGCTGGGCTAAATTTTGCGATCGCACTGGGGTACTGCTGTGCATGGAGCCGAGCCGGTACACGCTGACCGTGGCTCATGATTCAGATGAGCCACGGTCAGCGTGTACCTTACGGCATGCCTCAAGAATTAGAGGCCGAAAAATAGCCAGTGCTATCGCGCTTGATGCCGGTTTCTGCGCCACCACCGCCAGATTTGGCCACCACCTTCACCCCTTCATAGGCCAAAGTCAGTTCCTCAATTGCAACTGCGCTGCCGCTGGCCTGCAAGGAAGGCGTTTTCCACCCCACCGGCACCGCGCCAATCAGTGTCCAAGCCTGCATTGTTTCCCCAGCCTGGTTGAACACCAAGACGTTAATATTGCGCCGCTCCGCCTTGCCCGGCTGTAGCACCGAATTGATCCAGTTCCAAAAGGTCAAATCGTCAGTGATGCCCCGCTTGAGCGTCAGATCGCCAAACTTCGCCTGCTTAAGAAAAATGCGCTGCTGCTCATTGACGCCCCCTTCAAAGTAAGTTTCCTTATCGATCTGGATGTCTAAACCAGAGCATTCGCTAAAGGAGGCGCTGAGACTGCTATCCATCTCTACATAGAAGCGGTTAGCACTGACGTAATTCAGTTCGTAGATTGGATCATCTGCCATAGTTCCTACCTGCCATAGCCTCGACAACGTTCTTGGGCATAGTGCAATTCTGCTTGAAGCAGCTCAAAAACTCGTTCGCTTAGCTGTTCAACGGCTAGCGGATCGGCCAACAGCTCTGCCGCTAGCTGAGCGATCGCGGCTTGATCTGTATCTGCAAGATAATTTTGCACAGACAGCGGCGCGGCTAGACCGGATGGCCCACCATAGTGAACTATCCTCGGTATGGTTTCATGCCGAGCTGACTGAATCTGGCGGTTGAGTGAGCCTGAGTTAGCGGGTGACACGAGACGGTTTCTTCAGCGATATTCAGTGAGAGAGACTATCAAAATTAAATAGCCAGCCAGGGCAGAAAATACTTAAGCGCCTGGTTATTTCTACCTTAATTCAAGCATCCATTCCGGATGTTAAAACTCCTGGCTGCGATCGGCAGGTTCATCCGCTGCGGCCACGTCGGGGTCGGCCTCCGTTTGAGTCGGGGTCGCCAAATAAGCTGCCGAGGATGGCGTCCTCAGCGCCTGAGCGCGACTAAGTAAATCGTGGATGCGCTTTTCCTGCAGCGTGTTGGTCGGCGCTGCGGGGACAGCAGTTTGCTGCTCCTGCCGCAAATCAGCCTCTGCTTGCGCCTTGAGCTGCTCATAGATTGCCTGCATCTGTGGGTTTTGCATATCTAGCGGCACCTCTGTTGGCTCTGTCTGAGCCAGTTGGGCCGCGTCGCTGCCTTGGCGAATGGCCCTTGCCCGCTGTACCAAATCTTCCAAATAGTCAATTCGCCGCTGCTTGTGACTGACTTCTGAACGACCGCGTAGCTGCTCTTTGAGCTGCTCATAGATGGCTTGGGTATAGCCCCCCTTATTGGCCTGATCGACCAGTTTGGTTCCCAACGCCGTCAGCACCAGCACTAGCGTTGACGGTACGACAGGGAGCCAGCCGCCTTGTAAAAACAGCACATAGGCCAAGCCGACACCAAAAATTATCGCCGCGCCCTCGCTGAGGAAAAACTGCCAGGAGCGCTGGGTCCAGAGGGCCAGCAGACCTCCTAAAAAGGCCCAGACCCAAATCCACAGAATTTCAACTATTTCCGGCAAGGCCCAAATCAAAGGTCGCCCGTCTAAGACGGCGCTGATGATTTGACTGACTGCCTGAGCATGCACAACCACGCCCGCCATCTCTCGTAAATTTTCCTGAGCGGCCAGATAAGGCGTAATGAAGACGTCCTTTTCTACCTGAGAAGTATAGCCAATCAGCACAACGCGATCGCGAATCAGGGCCGGATCGACCTCATCGTTGAGCACCTGCGACAGACTCACCTGCTCTACGGCACTGCGGGCAGAGCGGTAGTTAAGCATCAGGTCATACCCTGCATCGGAATAAGCATAGCCGCCAAACGTCAGGCTGATGGGGGAGAGCACCGTATCACCAATCAGCACCTCACCGTATTCGGTTTGGTCGGCAATGATGCCTTCGCCTTCTAGATAAATTAGCGACAGCAGAAAAGCCAGGGACTCCTGGGGCAGGGGAAAGTCTTCGCCCAGCGGCACATTCGGCGTATTGCAGTAGTGAGATTCGACTACTGAATCCTCCAGCAGATAGGGCACTGACAGCAAAATGCTGCGGCGCACCACACCGCCAGGATCCTGGGGCAGCTCAGCAAAGCCTACTTGAGTATCGGGAATCCCTTCTGGCGGCGGCACTCCCGGAAAATCAGGGTTGCTCAGCAGACAGGCCACAATAATATTTTCATTGTTCTGCATGACCTGCAACATGCGATCGCGGCCTTCGGCTGGCCCTTGGGGAATATCGCGGCCAATATCTACCCCAATCACGCGCGGCTCATAGCTTTCCAGCTTGACTAGCAGGTCGGCCAGGGTACCGTCGTGCAGGGGCAGTTCTTGGCGCTGCTGAATATCTTCTTCAGTGATGCCGACCACCAGCAGTCGTTCATCCATTCCCTCATCGGGCTTCCAGCGGATAAAGCGATCGTAAGCTCCTAGCTCTAACCCCTCCAGCGCGCCAAAAAAGCGAATCAGCACCACACCCCCCGTAATCACTAGGCTAGTGACAATGACGGTGTGGCTAAAAGCCCGTCTGAGAAACCGAAATGCCATATCTTCCCTCCTGCACCGCTATTGCTGAGCTAACTGCTGCCGAACGGCCTGGATTTCACTCACCCAGCGGCGGCGATCGCTGTTGACTAAACTTAAAATCTCCTCCAAAGACCAGTGAAAATGTAGGGCAATGTAGGCTACCTCCTCGTGGAGTTGATCTGAGGGGTAGCTTACGACTCCCCCGACAGGGCCAGCTCCACCTCGAAGGCATTCCCACACTGAGGACACTGCGCCGGAATGTGAGCGTCCCCCTGCTGATTGACGCGGTTGTAAAACTCTTTGAGATAGGCTAAGTCCTGAGTGAACAGATTTTCGAGCTGTTCGGCCTGTACCTGAGGCAGGGTGCCAAGCTGAGTGATGACCTGGGAGAGTAGAACTAGGCTGAGGTAGCCGGGAAGGTCAGCTGCGCGGCGATCGCGCTGAGCTACAAGCTCATCGCGTCCGGTGGCTAGCCGCATTTTGCCCTGCTGATGAATCTGCCCAGATTCATCTAGCAGCCCCCTCGGCAGGGTGAATTCAAATTCGGTAACTAGATCTAGAGGGGTCATCGTTCTTCAGGCAAAGGGCTATCAGTTTTAGGCGTTACGCAGTTCAAAATCAAAGACACTCATGGTAGGGATATGGATCTCCCTCTGTCCCCCGTTTTAAGCTTCAGACGAGGGCGCCGGTGCGGGCGTGACCGGCTCGGAGAGATTAGCCTCTTCCAGCTCATTAATATGGCGATAAAACTTCTGCAGATAGTTTAAGTCGCAGGCAAACAGCCGCTCAATTACGGTAGGGTTCACTTCGTCTAAAGCCCCTAGCTGAGTAATCACGCGGGCCAAAATGATCACAGTGGCATAGGCCGGATTTGACTTCACGCGCACATCCCGCAGCGGCGTAATTTCATCCATCGCGGTAGCCAACCGCATCACGCCTTTGCGATGTACGTTGCCTTCAGCATCTAGATAGCCTTTGGGCAGCATGAACTCGAACTCCGTCTGCATCCCTTATTTCACCCGCTTGAATTCATCGACTGACAGCTCCACTTCCTCTAGCTCAAACTCTTTGCTGTCAGCTTTAACATCGGAAATTTTGTAGCTGACCGGCCAAGCGCCGCTGAAGCGGAAGCGCACTGATTCTTCCGCCGCCTGATCGTAGAGGGTCAGATCGCCGTCGCGTCGCTGCTCCGACCACTTGCCTTCCTCAACAGCGGCAAACCAGTCCCACATGGCTTTGGAAATGGTCATGCCTCGCTTCAGCATAATATTTTCGCTTTTCATATTGCCGGGCATTTTCACCCGTACCATGCGTCCGCGCGGCGTACCATTTTTTCCCCATTTCTGAGGTGTGACCTCACAGAGCTCAATCACCTCCTGCGATCGCTTAAATCCCTGACAGTCCATAAAATAGCCGTCAATGCGCTCATCGCTGCCGTCTAGATGAATCTCCAAATAGAAGCGCGAAGAGGTAATGACTTCGTAAGACTTGTCTTCAGCCACAACGACACCTCTCGACGAATCAGCAGGTGGGCAGTGCCCACTACCTGTTATTTAACCCGGTGAATCGAGTGATAGACAATCTCAACGGTTTCGGTGGCGAGATCGGTGGCTCCGGCTTCAAACTTAGAAGACTTGTAGCTAGCCGGGGCAACGCCGGTTAGATCCCAGCGAGCCGCCTCATCCCCACCCTGGTTATAGAGTACGATGGAGCCGGTTTTGAGCTGACCTTTGGCTGCAGACCCGCCGCCCTTAATCGGTTCAGAATGGAAGTCTTCGTACCACTTCATCAGGCGATCGTCTTCCACCGTATCTACATACTCAATGGTGATTTTGCCGTTTTCAATGCCGGTGACGGTGGCCTGCATGGTGCTCTTACCGCCCTTACCGACGCCGAAAGGCTTAGCGTCTCCTGCGGTCGCCAGCTTAATTTCAATCCCGCTGACTTTTTTCACCAGCAGATCTTCTAGGCCATCAAAGGACACGTAAAACTTAGAGCAGGCTAATACGTTGAAATCATTACTGTCTGGCATGGCAATGTTCCTCGTTTCAGGTTAAAGCGCTTTTAGCCCAAGGCTATTTTGTCCGGTTGATTTGCTCACAAACCATTTCAAAGGTTTCGGTGGCTAAGTCTTTGCTATCGGCAGCGAGATCAGAAACCTTGTAAGTTTTGATCCAGGCGTTAGTGATGTTCCAGCGCAGGATTTCTTCATCGCCCGCGTCATAGCCGACAATGGAGCCGTTCTTGCGGTTGTCAGACCACTTGCCGTCGCCGCCCTCACTTTTGGGCATGGTGGCTTTCATCCAGTTGTACCAGTCCAAATCTCCCTCACAGAGAAAGGTTTCAATGGTGAAATTGGGGTTTTCTTCAAAGCCGGCAGAGGTTGACTGCCATAGGGTTTTACCGCTTTTGGTAGAAGCGAGGGGCTTTTCGTGTCCGGCAGTTTGCCCGGTGAAAGTCACCTCGGTGACGCTTTTGATCATCTTTTCGGTCAGACCGTCAAATTCTACGTAGAATCGACTAGTTGGGATAGGTCTGAGATCAGCCATTGTTACTGCTCCTCAAGCACAGCTATAGGTCAATAGATCAAATGTAGATACTTTGTAGGGTGTGCCACACAGCCCATGACGCACCGCGTACTTCGCATTTCTTTGAATATGGATTTTCTGTAGGTCGGGTGGAGCTTGATGAAATCTAGCTTGCGATCGCTCCGCCCAACCTACCCACCGCTTGTAGAACAAAGCGTTGGCTTACTGATTCGGTGCCCACTGGCTAATGCGGAAGATGACAAATTCAGCCGGACGGACAGGGCAAACGCCGACTTCTACATATAGCCGACCCATCATCATGGTTTCGTGGGTATTGAGTTCTCCGTCGCACTTGACGTAAAACGCCTCAGACGGCGCGCCGCCAAACAAAGCGCCCTCTCGCCACAGCCGCTCTAGGAAGTTGTTGACGGTGCGCTTCACCCGCTCCCACAGATCCATGTCGTTGGGTTCAAAGACGACCCACTGCGTACCGATTTCAATGGACTTCTCGATATAGCTCAGCAGTCGCCGCACGCTGATATAGCGCCACTGAATGTTGTCCGGCTCAACCAGCGTCCGAGCGCCCCAGACCTTGATACCTCGGTTGTAGTTGGCAAAGTTGCGGATGCAGTTGACGCCGAGGGGGTTGAGCAGTTCTTGCTCACGCATGTTGGTTTCGTAGGCTAGACCCGTGACGCCTCTGGGCGTTTCGTTGGCAGGCGCTTTGAACACCCCGCGCGACTCATCCGTGCGGCACCAGATGCCCATCATGTGGCCGCAGGGGGGCACCATCAGCGGTCGGCCACCATTGCGGGGATTAGCCACCTGAATCCAGGGATAATACAGCGCACCGAACATCGAGCGGCGGTTAAAGGTTTTAATCCACTGGGCGGCGTGCTGAGGCTTTTGCTCTTGGGGCGGTACGGCCTGGTTGTCGTTCTTGCCTAGCTTGACGGGCGGCAAATCCAGGACAGCCATGCGGTAGGCGGGGCCGGGGAAGGAATTTTCGCACAGGGTCAGCATCATTTCCATAATGCCGTGTACCTGTTCAATATCCAGCAGACCTTCCTGGTAGGCTCGCATCAGGTCAGGGCAGGCCACCATTGCCACTTCGTCAATTTCAAACAGACCCTGCAGACCTTCCCGGTCATCTCGCATTCCCTGCACGTCGCGGGGGAGGCGATCCGGGGGGGCAATGTAGGGCGGCGGGGCCACTTCGTAGTAGCCGTTGGCCGGGCGACGGGAGAGGGGCTGGCCGTTTTGGGAAATATCGGCGATTTGCAGATATTCAGACTCCTGCAGCGCCGTCACCGCGTAATCACCAACCGCAGTATCCACTTCGGGATTCATGGTCAGGTGCTCATAGCGCTCAACTTCGCGTCCGCCCTGCTGCACGCTGACCGTAAAATACTCACCCGTATCTAACGGCGGCTCTGCATCTTCATCCGCGTTTTCGTCCAGCTTAGGATGGCTCTCAGTTACCTGAACGAGGATGCGGCTTTCGTTACTGGGCGGCAAAGCCAGGGTGCCAGTTTCATTGCTACCGGATCCCTGCAGGTTAAGGCTTAGAGAAGGCTTGCCTCCCGGTGTCAGGACTTTAGTGGCCAACTCTTCAGCCGAAGGAGGCTGCGTACCCGGCAGCTTAGTCCCAATACTGACCACCCAGCAGCGACCGCCTCCATTTTGAAACCAGCCTTGGACGGCGAAAGGTAAATAGGCGTTAAAGTCAGTAAATCCGTCAGAGCCAGGCCGAGAATAATACTCTAGGTACTGACTCCAGTTGGTGATCAACATGGGCTTGAAGAGTTCGGCGTCGCCGCGCACATCTTCGGTGAAGCCGATAAACCCGGCGACGCTCATGCTGATCCCTTCAATCGGGCGACTGCCGCGATCGACCTCTTCGACGTAGACCCCAGGGGCGAAATAATCCAATGCCATGCTTTTTTATCCTCCTGACCCAGTGGGTTAATAAGCAATTCATAAACCATTGCAGCCAATGGTTAAAAAGCCAGAACCTTGGGTTCCGGCAACGGGTTACCCGTGTGGTGAGTCACCCCTGCGATCGCCTGTGATACCTGTTTTGAAAGAGGCGGACAGGATCCTAAAGGGACTGTCACCTGCAGATGAAGGGCCGGACGCAAGGGTACGCCAAGCGCCGTCCATAGCGTCATGGCATCCAGAGCGCTCTTGATCGATACCTGCACAGGTATCGCAGGCTGCCCTCTTAGCTGCGGCGCTAAAGCATCTTCCGGTAAGTATGGGCAGTTTAAGAACAGCAGTAAAATCTCGGAGAGCAACCGCTGCTCCCCTAACGCCGTGAAGTCTGAAACACTGATCAAGAAAAGTAGGTTAAGCCACCCGTCAGCGCTATCTTCAAGTCTGGCTAAGCCA
>JAAHIC010000192.1 GCA_010671965.1 Leptolyngbya sp. SIO4C5 | reverse complement strand
TGCGGCTGTAGGAAAGAGTGACTCCAGATAGCCTTCATTAATAACTAATCCTATGGCCAAGACTTATCCCCATTTGAACTTACTGCTGAGGATATTTTAAAGTTAGTTAACCAACAAGTCTTAGAACACACAAATAAGCGTCTGAATGATTTAGAGAGGCAAATTTTTACTGGTTCTTGGCAAGGAAAGACTTATAGATAAATTCATCCTGCTAACCCACCATATATCGAAAAGTTAGTTGGCTGCAAACTTTGGAAAAAGCTTTCTGACATTCTAGGGGAACAAATTACTGAAAAGCGGCTAAAGATTGCCACAGCTTGGCTCTCTCGAACTAGAATGACAGCGTTTAATTGATGAAACGGGTAAAGCTATCGCGGAACATAGGCAGGCAATGTACGAGAAAATTCAAAGAAGTTGTTTATTGCCTCACTCGTTTACAAAATCTAAGAGCACAAGTCAATCTTGAAGTGCTTGCCGGAGTGCTTGTGCAGGCAATTGATGAGCAATAGTGTCGAGATCTAGGTTATCTCTACTGTATTCCTAACGATTAAGTATTGACAAGAACAGCTATAATTCAGGACTGCGATCGCAAACACCGATCGCAGTGCCCACACTGCCCCATCCGCTCCGCCTCACCCCGAAAGCCAAACGCCGTGAGCAAAAGCTGCCAGCGACAACCGCGACTGTGAAGATACTGGTGCATTTGCGCATAGCCTGAGTCGTTCTGATTATTAGCCGATCGCCCCGATCGCAGCCGATAGTGAAACGGATCTACCCAGTCCAAACGTCCCAAACTGTGTAGATAAGACAGCGCGATCGCCCCATCCTTAAATTGCTCGGTAATTTTCTCTAGCGATCCCTTCGGCGGAATCTGCTGACTCAGCCTTTGCGCCTTTTGCTGTAGCTTTTGGGCCTGAGCCGCAAAAAACTGCGATCGCTGCTTGTCTGAAGGATCCAGCCAGCCCGTCGGCTCACTCACCAGCGTCAGCGCCGTTGCCGGTTTGCCATCTCGTCCGGCTCGCCCCACTTCTTGAATATATTCCGACAGCAAACAGGGGGCGTGAAAATGCACCACCCAGCGCACATTCGGCTTATTAATCCCCATGCCAAAGGCATTAGTACAGACCACAAACTGGAGGCGATCGCCAATCCAGTCCGCCTCAATCTGGCGGCGATCGCGGGGGCTGAGGCCAGCATGATACGCCTGAGTCGCATAGCCTGCCTGCCGCAGCCAGTCGGCCAGTGCCTCGCTGTCGCGCCGGGTACGCACGTAAACTAAACCTGCCTGCCGCGATCGCTTTTGAAGATAGGCTTTCAAAGCTTGGCGTCGGCCTCTAGGTGTCCAAACTGACTGGACTGACAGGTGCAGATTAGAGCGGTAGGGACTGAGGCGGACGACCTTGGGCTGCTCTAGCTGCAAGACCTCCTGGAGAGTGCGCTGAGCAGTGGGATCAGCGGTGGCGGTGAAAGCGGCGATCGCTATTTGAGTACCGGGCGGTTTGTGCTGTAGGAGTGCCGGGCGGACTGCTCCCAGCCGCCGGTAGGCCGGACGAAACGTGTCGCCCCACTGGACTAGACAGTGAGCTTCGTCCAAAATCAAGCCGTTAATTTTCAAACCTGGCTGGCAGAGTCGCGGCCAAACTGCGGGGCTGAGCAGGGTTTCGGGGGAAAGGTAGAGCAGTCGTAGGCGCTCTAGAGAATTCAAAATTTGACGTCGCTGGTAGGAAGAGAGTTCACCGTGAAGGGCGGCAGCCGGAAGCGATCGCTGCCGCAGTTCCGCCACCTGATTTTCCATCAGCGCTACTAGGGGCGAGATTACCAGCGTTAGCCCGGTCTGCAATAAGGCAGGCAGTTGAAAGCAGATAGACTTGCCGCCACCCGTCGGCATGATAACCAGCGCATCTTGCTGATGCAGTAAGGCTGCAACAATTTCTCCCTGGGGCGGACGGAACTGAGAATAGCCCCAAATTTTTGCAAAAGCCGCCTGAACCTGCCGCCATTCACTCACCTCCGCTGAAGCTACCATGCTGCCCCCCCAAATCCTTCAGCCTCAAAATGCCCAAAAGTAAACGAGGCTCCCCAGGCGTTGTTGGGCAGGGGCTAGCCATACTCATCAAGCCCTCTACGCTGGCAGCAATCTGTGAAAATTACGTAAAGTGTCAGTGTAAATACAGGGCGACGCTCCCCGGATCTCTACAGTACGGCTAATGTATCAAGTGGCAGCAAAATGATGACAAGCCGTTGGGGAATATTGCGATCGCTGACAGTTTTGGGCCTGTTTGCAGGATTCAGCCTAGCCACTGAGGCCAGTGCGGCCATTTTAGTCGGTAATACTGCTCTGACCGATGATGGACGCGGCTACAACATCCTTCGCTTCGATGAACAGACAGGTGATTTTTTAGGAGAATTTATTTCTACCGGCAGCGGCGGCTTAGTTTCCCCTGATGATCTCACCTTTGGGCCAGACGGCAACCTCTATGTCAGCAGCGGCAATGATGGGGCTACGCCTGCGGTGGAACCCTCTGCCATTTTGCGCTTCAATGGCCTCACCGGAGAGTTCATTGACATATTTGCTACCAGTCCGACGCTGAATCGTCCCTATGGCAATGCTTTTGGACCAGATGGTAATCTCTACGTCGCCAGCTTTCTCTCCGACGAAATATTGCGTTTTGATGGCGTCACCGGGGCGTTTATTGACGTATTTGCTACCGGAAATGGCCTACCGGGGGGGCTTAACGGACCTAATGACTTACTGTTTTTACCAGATGGCAGCCTGCTCGTAACCACCCAGGGCAGTGTAGCAGTCAACGGTCAGCCGGATTTTAGCTTTAGCCTGCCCAGCCAAATCTTAAAATTTGATATTGCGACCGGAGCCTCTACCGTCTTTGCCGATCAGCCAATACCGACCCCTGATAGCTTTGGCTTCGTCAGCTTTTTGGGACTGGCAATTGGACCAGATGGCAACCTATTTACCAGCGACTTTGCTAATGGTCTGCGCGTTTATGACTTAGAAACAGGCAACCTACTGCAAACGATCTCAACTAACTACACAGGGACATCCCCTAGCGATAATTTCATTGGCAGTTTAGCTTTTACTCCCGACGGTGCCCTCTTTTCAACAGGCTTCGATTTTAGCCAAGCTAACTTAGGCGCAATCCTGCGCTACGACGGCGCGACGGGTGAGCCGCTGCCCTCAGCAGGAAATTCTGGTCCGATTTTTGTGCCAACTAATCCAAATTTGATTCGGCCAATTGGGTTAACCTATGCAGACTTGCCGCCCGTGCCGGAACCGGGATTAGCGCTGAGCCTGCTGCCACTGGCGGCGCTAGGATTGAGGCTGCGGCGCATAGCTTAACCATGCGTGACAGAGAGAGCGATCGCCATACGTCTCAGGTTAGTTTGAGGAAGAGCTTGAAGCAGTGAGCAACGAGATGGACAAGCTAGTCGCGTTTGAAGTGCCAGCGAGCGAAGGAGCTGAGGCAATGTGGCCGGCAGGCTGGGAAACAGCCTTTTGAAAGGTATCGCCCTAAGCTTTAAAATGCTAGATTTCGGGGCTTTCTGTGGCGGTAGTTAGCTGTTCGGGGAATTGCGGCGAGGGATCGAGCTGGTCAATTGACTTCATGTACCAGAGGATAACAATCAGCGGTAGCGCATAGCGATCCCACTGCCAGGCTTTCATCATGATGAGGCAGTTGAAAATAATGGCCCAGCTAGCCAGATTGAGTTTAGCAAAGCGCCAACAGGCTAGCAGCGCTAGTAGATAAAACAGGGCGTATTTGAGAATATCTAAAGGCAGCAATTCAGCCACTTTGATCAGATTACCGCTGGCTTCCAGAGCAGGCGGAAAGACAATAAAAAAGATCAGCAAGGCAGCCGCGATCGCGCTGTAAAACAGTTTGCGTGATTGAAACCGCTGCAGCGGTAGGCGTCGGTAAAATAGAAAAAATTCAGGAATAACAAAGTACAGTCCGACAAAAGATAAGAAGTAGAGCGCCCCCCCCGGCTGTAGCGAAAACAGCGATAGCTGAACATCTGGCACCAAACGAGCTTCTAAACTTCTAGAGGGCGCAATACCGCCAAACAAAACAAACCAGCCAACTATAGTCGCCGCCGCTACCAGCGGCATCAAAATACGAAAATTAAGCGGCTCGCGCTTTCTAATCGCTGTAACAAACTCATAGGTGCCCACAGCCAAAGGAAAAGCCAGCATATACTGCCGTGAGGCAATTCCTAAAATGAACATCACGCCGCTCCAGAAATGAGCGCTGCGAAAATAAAAAAAGAAGCCCCAGAAAACAAAGAAAGTAGCAATAATATCCGTATAGAATCGGCCACTTAGCCATAGATAGTAGGGAAATAGCAAAAGCCCCACAGCGGACAAAATAGAGACCCAGCGGTGGGGCCGCCGAGGCCAGCCGATACACACAACAATGATGATGGATAGGCAAAAATTCAGTAACCGCCCGGCAAAAAGCCCGCCCTGAAACAAATATTCTAGAGCGCCATAAATAATGAAGGGGAGAGGCGTATTTAACTCCGGATAAGATTTTAGCGTTTCTAAACTGGGTAAAAGACTATCACTGAAATACCGCTGAGTGGTTAGCCAAAAAGTGCGCTCGTCCCACCAAACTGGAGCCTGAAGACTCTGTAACCCGACGAACAAAGCGGTATAAATGAGGGCGATCGCGAAAATAAAGCCGAACTTGAGCTTGCTGGAGCGGCTCATTTCGGCAAAAATTTCAGAGGGAAAATATTTCATGACCTACCGTAACTCGTTGGCAAAAATTCACTTAAAACGGTATTGACAGTCAGCTAGGCTCTTGAAGTCTTAACAGTCCGCTGCTGAGTCATTTCCCAAAAGAAACCAGCCGCATTCGCCACCTGAGACACCAGCAAAACAGCAGTCAACGCTAGCCCATGCCGGGTCTGACCGTGGGTAAACGGATACTGCAAGAGGCTGATGTAGTAGCCGCCTTCAATCTCAAAGTTGCCCCAGCCTTTCTCTGCGCGAGTTTGGTGGAAGCGAAAAGCGCCGCGACCGTAGTTAAAGTGCTGCTTCCAGAAGCTTTTTAGGGTCATAGGATGGGCATGGTAAATGATCACTTCTGGAGCATACGTCATCGTGTAGCCTTTATGAATCCAGCGATCGCAGAGTTCACGATCCTCTGATGTTGTAAAACTTTCATCAAAGCCGCCCATTTCTAAAAACTGCTGCTTTGGCACCACCATGTTGTTAGAAGCAAAGAAACGAGCCTGCTCTCGATCTGAGTTGTAGTGGTCGTAGCCCATACTGATAATGTTTTGGCTGGTCATGGAAAAAGGATTGTCAGGCAAGGCGTTCACCGTCCGTCCCCCCACAATGCAAATCGGCTTTTTTTCAAAACAGGCTGCTAGTGCCTGAAGCCAGTCAGTTGCAGGCTGACAGTCATCGTCCGTAAAAGCAAGATAGCGCCCCTGGGCCTTATGGGCCGCCTGGTTGCGGGCGGCGGCTGGCCCCGCATTAGCCTGGCGGATAAAGACGAGGTTAAGTCTGTCCTTAAACGGTTTCACCGCGTCAGTTAGCGGCACATCGCTACCGTCATCCACCACAATCACCTCAAAGCGATCGCGCGGATAGTCCAGCCGGGTTAGACATTCCAAACAGGCCACAATCTGACGGGGGCGATTGTAGGTAGGAATAATGATGGAGAAGACAAGTTTTTGGGCGGATTCCATAGCAAATAATGACATAGAGTTTTAAACAAGTATTTGCTGTCGCCTCTGCCGGGCTGCTTGTAAGGCTAACCAGCTCGGCATTAGGATCCAGCTTAGGGTAACGCCGACGTTAAAAATTGGGTCAGTCGGTGCAGGGACCAGTCTCAGGCTAGTAGGGAGAAGGTTAATCAAAATCGCGATCGCAGGCAGTAATTCGTTGTAAGACTGAGCCATTAAATCCGGCAGTCCCTGTTTTTGCAGCCTCAACAGAACAACAATAGGTAACAGAATGAGCATGTCGTCATAGACTAAATAATAAGCCCAAAGCCGAGCGACAATAGCGCTCACTCCCAGCAAGAGCCAGGAATCTATCTGCTGATAGAAATAAATCCCTTTCCTGAGTAATAAAAACAAGATTAAAGCAGTCATTAGGTTAAACTGGCTAAGGTGCGAAGCGCCCAGATAGCTGTGGGATTTGTTGCCTGGTTTGGAGCCTTTTCATACTCCCAGCTTGCTCCTATCTTTCATCCATTTCAAACAGATAAACAGAAGCTTCTAAGCGCTGAAATTCGTCTACCTGCTGACCGACCTGAGCCAGCAACCTTAAGAGGACTGTCTCCTCATCAATAGAGGAGCGGCGATCATGAACGTGGGCAAAAAGCGTCCAGACCCGGCGGTACTGGCTAATTTGTCGCAGATCCGGCTCAAAAGCGTCCGGTTCGTAGCGCGTTACCGAACCGACAATCAGGTGAGGGGGATCTGAAACCAGCGCCGGCTCAAACCAGTCTCCCTGGTAGGTCGCTGACGGCGGTGGTAGCTTGATATCAAAGCCGTATCGTTCGGCGTAATAACGAAAAGCATACTGAGCAGCATAATATAGGTAGAGCGTATCGCCCTTTTGCCAGTGATCCTGCAGGTAACCTAAAACGGGTTTGATGTCTTCTCGAACGCGCTGATACTCAAATCTGGGCGGTGAGCTGGGATCCTTTAAATTGAGGGCGGCGTAGTAAAGCGGATGGCTAAAAAGCAACAGCACTAACAGCAGCGCGATTAGCTGTGAGCCTGAGCGAATTTTGTTGAAAATTTCTTCGCCACCTGCGCCAATAATTAGTAAGACGAACGGAACAATAAACAGCAAAAGCTGTCCCTTGAAAGGATATTTCTGTAACCCAGAGGCCAACAGCACTAACGCTAAAGGCAGCACGAGCATTGAAAAAGTAAATCTACGAGTCTTAAATAAAACGACACAGCCCACTAAAAAATAAAGCGCAGCAATGCCCTGTAGAGCAATCCCCACCGGATAGTCAAAAAGAGTAAAAAAGGTATCAAAAAACCACTTTAGCTCCGTCAAACTGGTGGGAGGTAAAGGCATAAACGCATTGTGGCTGCCGCCCCAAGATTCCTGAAGCTGAGAGTTGCTCACCAAGCCCTTCAGAGAAATCTGGTAAAACAGGATAAAGCTGACAGCGCCAAAACCGTAAGCAACTGCGTATTTGATTAGCTGACGCGATCGCTCTAGGATGGCAGGCACCATTAGACAAAGCCCTGTCCCGGCCAGAATAAACACAGAGGGATGAGAGATCCAGACCGATAGCGCTGCCACCACGGCAAAGCCAGCGGTAGTTGTCCAGGAAAGTCGCTCAGATTTTAGGCGAAAAGCTAGCAAACAGATCAGCAGGGCAATAGCAACATCGGTAGAATACTGCTTAACTTCGGCTGAATAGTAAATTAGGCGATCGCAAAGTACAAACAATCCCAAAGCTATTGGAATTGCTAAAGAACGGCGATGAAAAAGCATTCTAGCCAGCTTGAAAAATAAAAAGAGCGCCAGTAGACTAGACAAAAAAGGGAGCAGCCTTAAAGCATATTCGCCGTTATTAAATATCTGAGTTAAAAACTTTTCAACCACTAAAAAGCCAACGGGAGTGGCCTGGTTGTAGGTCAGCGGCTGAAATAACTCGCTGTAAGTTCTTTCAGTGATATTGAGCGCTAAAAAAGCTTCGTCAAA
>JAAHIC010000191.1 GCA_010671965.1 Leptolyngbya sp. SIO4C5 | reverse complement strand
GCTCCTGGCGGCCAGGGCCGCAGCCAGGTCGGCCTGGAGCGAGGTGGCGGTCTTAGAAGTCAGCTCTCATGCCCTGGCGCAGAAACGGGTTTGGGGCTGCCCGTTTGAAGTCGCAGTGTTCACCAACCTGACCCAAGATCACCTGGACTACCATAAGGACTTAGACGATTACTTTGCGGCTAAAGCCCAGCTTTTTGGGCGGGATTATCTCAAAGGGCGGGCTATTATCAATCAGCGAGATTCTTATGGGCGGCAGCTCATTGCCCGAGTCAGCCGCGATCGCGTTTGGACTTACAGCTTAGAAAATCCCGGCGCTGATCTCTACACCAGCAACCTCGAATATCAGGCGACTGGTATTCGAGGACAGTTGCAAACCCCCCAAGGCGCAGCCCCCTTTTACTCTCCCTTAGTCGGCCAGTTTAATTTAGAAAATCTGCTGGCAGCCGTGGGCGCAGCGCTGCATCTGGGCATTTCCCTAGAGCAAATCGTAGAAACTCTGCCTCGCTTTACTGGCGTCCCCGGACGCATGGAGCAGGTGCAGGTGCAGCCCGATCAGGACATCAGCGTCATCGTAGACTATGCCCACACCCCCGATAGCCTGGACAACGCCCTCAAAGCCGCTCGCCCCTTCATCTCAGGGCGGCTAATCTGCGTTTTTGGCTGTGGCGGCGATCGCGATCGCACTAAGCGGCCCCAAATGGGTCATATTGCCCAGAGTCTAGCCGACAGCGTCTACGTCACCTCTGATAATCCCCGCACCGAAGACCCCCAGAAAATCCTGCAGGACATTACGGCGGGCATGACCAATACAAAAGCTTTTACCGTGATTGGCGATCGCGCCGAAGCCATTGCCACCGCCATTCTAGAAGCCCAGTCCGGCGACGGCATTTTGATTGCGGGCAAAGGGCACGAGGACTATCAGATTCTCGGCACCGAAAAAGTTCACTTCGACGATCGTGAGCAGGCCCGCGCCGCTCTCCAACAGCGCTACCGCTAGCCGTGCTCCTGGGGAGAGTCAATCCCAATTCTTGCCAGCCACCCCCACTCTCCCCAGATCTCTACCTCTCCTCTCTCCTCGTGTCTTTACTCATCTCCCCATCCCCCGGCTAAATCTTGCAATAACCCATTCCCAAATCGCTGACTTAGTCTTTAATGTGTTCAGATACCCTGTTGATGATTTTCTAGGTTTGACGTGGAACGCCCTCATTCTCCTAAAACTTCATGCCCTCGCCCCGCTACCCCGACGTTTCCCTCTATCAGCTAGCACTTGACTATCAGCCTGTTCCGCAGCCAGCCAAGGTCTGGCCTAAAGAATTCAAGGGTATTATCCGCTCGGTTACCGAATATTTAGCCGAACAGCAGATTGCAGCCACCTGTTGGCTAAAGCTACCAAGCGGTAACGCTTGGCAAGAAGCAATCCGGACTTATCTAGCTCAGTCCCAACTCATTGAGGCTGTTTACTTTCTCAGCAGTCATGGCCTAGACGATGACAGGCTGCTGAACTATGGCGGCGTAGACTTGGCAGAGCGAATTTCAATTATTCCCCTCGCCCCCCGGAGTGGCCTGCGAGGAGAATATGTGCTGCTCTTTATATCCGAGCAGATTACGGGGATAATTTTGGCGCGGCGGTTTCGAATGCAGCCTGGCAGTAGCTCTCCCGATGACGAAGCCGCAGCCGAAGATACCGCTTTGGGCATAGCTGAAGTCGCTGAGCGCACCAAAGAGAAAAAATACTATCTCCGGGTTATTTGCTCTTTTGATCCGCAGTTTGTGCAGCATATATTGCAGGGCTTGCAGACTGTGATCGCGGCTAGTGCCTCTGGCTATTCTGAGTCCACCGAGGCAATTTCAATTGTCCAAAATCTGGCCTTGCAAACGGAAAGGGTAACGGCCCGGCCTGTCAATTTCTCGCTGTTAGATCGTCTAGTAACCCAGCAGCTCACTAGTCAAACCCGCCTGCGCCAAAACCTGACTGATATGCGGCGTCAGGCAGTGGCCGTTTCTGACCTGTCTTCCCAAAATGAGGAACTGCTCAATACCCTCAGACTGCGCGACGACTTCCTCAATACGGTCGGTCAAGAGCTGAGAGCGCCCTTGACCAGTATCAAAACAGCCTTGACCCTGCTGTCTTCACCCAGTCTCAAAGGGCCGCAGCGACAGCGCTACCGGGAGATGATTGGCCATGAATGCGATCGCCAAAGTACTTTAATCAATGGCGTGCTGAACTTACTGCAGCTAGAAGGAGAGCTCAGCCACATTGCCGTACAGCCCCTACAGCTAGCGGACGTAGTTCCCGGCGTTGTTAGCACCTATCAGCCCATTGCCCAGGAAAAAGGCATCATGCTGGCCTATACCATTCCAGAAGACCTGCCGCCGACGGCCTGCCCTGAAGCCTGGGTGCGCCAAATTGCGATCAATTTGCTGCACAACAGTATTCGCTTTACGTCTCAAGGGGGCGAAGTTTGGGTCACAGCCCAGCCCCAGCCAGAGCTAATTGAGCTACAGTTTCGCGACACGGGCATTGGCATTCCCAGCGCCGACTTGCCCAAGATTTTTGCTCACTTCTACCGCGGTCGCCAAATCAATGACGGTGAGCCTGAAGGCGCAGGACTGGGCCTCACCATTGTCCAACAGCTCCTTTTCTACTGCGGTGGCTCTATCAAGGTCGATAGCACAGTGGGGCAGGGCACAACTTTTCGAGTCTCACTGCCCATCTATCAGCAGTAGCGTCCTTCTCTATGGAGAGGGCAGAGAGGGCGGAGGTTGCTATTCTGTAGAGAGGATTTTACCCACTTCTCAGCGCCACTATGACCCAATCGGCTCATCAGATTTGCATTCTAGGAGGTGGCTTTGGCGGACTCTACACCGCTTTAAGCCTCAGCAAGCTGCCCTGGTTAGCCCCTCATCAGGCAGAAATCGTGCTGGTGGATCAGCGCGATCGCTTTTTGTTTTCCCCTTTGCTCTACGAGCTAGTGACTGAGGAGCTGCAAACTTGGGAAATCGCGCCGCCCTACGAGGAGCTATTTGCCAATACTCAAATTCGCTTTCACCAAAGCGGCGTAGCAGACATTGCCCCAGCCACTCAGCAAGTTAGCCTCAGCGATGGTACAACCCTGCCTTACGATCGCCTCGTACTGGCGATGGGAGGTGAAACGCCAATGGATTTAGCCCCCGGGGTGGCAGATCACGCGATTTCCTTCCGCACGATTGAGGATGCCTATCAGCTCAAAGAGCGCCTGCGGGAATTAGAAGCTAGCGCCGCCGAGAAAATTCGCATTGCCGTTGTGGGCGGTGGCTACAGCGGCGTCGAGCTGGCCTGCAAGCTGGCGGATCGCCTGGGCGATCGCGGTCGCATCCGCATTGTAGAAATGGCAACCGAGATTCTGCGCACCTCTGCTGAATTTAATCGTCAGGCGGCAGAAAAAGCCCTGGCGGAGCGAGGCGTATGGCTCGATCTCGAAACCACCGTCGAGTCCGTCACCGCCGATTCGGTGTCTTTAAAGTATCGGGGCCAGGTAGATACCATTCCGGCTGAGCTAGTGCTGTGGACGGTAGGCACCCGCCCCGCTGAGGTGACTCAGAGCCTAGATTTCAAACGCAACTCGCGCGGACAACTGACGGTCGAGCCGACTTTGCAGGTGACAGGGTGCAGCGATATTTTTGCCCTGGGTGATTTGGTTGACTGCCATGATGCCACCGGGCAGCAGGTACCGAACACGGCCCAGTCTGCTATCCAGCAGGCCGACTATGTCGCTTGGAATGTTTGGGCCTCGCTGAGCGATCGCCCGCTGCTGCCTTTCCGCTACAACCACCTGGGAGAAATGATGACGCTGGGGACGGATAACGCTACGCTGACTGGCATGGGCATGAAGCTAGACGGCGTCTTTGCGCACGTAGCCCGTCGCCTAGCCTACCTCTACCGGATGCCCACGCTCGACCACCAGATTCGGGTGGGGCTGAACTGGATGGGGCAGCCGCTGCGAGACTTGCTCAAAGCTTAGCTGAACAGGCATGAGCTGGCTTGTCTGACGGTAGGCTGGCTCTAGCGGCCCATACGCCCTGCAGGACTGACGCATTAAATCAGGTTTCAGCTAATCGCCAGATCCTCCCGGCTATTGCCACCTCCCCTACTAAGGGAGAATAGGGGAGAGCTTGTCACTACCCCCAGCGTCTCGAATTGTGAGCTGCGTAGCTCCTAAGCCCTGTTGATTTACGCTTGCCTAAGATGTCTCAGCCCCAGGTTATTTTTCTAGATGCGGTTGGTACCTTGTTTGGGGTGCGCGGCAGTGTAGGACAAATCTATGCGGATATGGCCCGCTCAGCGGGCGTAGAAACGGACGCCGCCGCCCTTGACCAGGCTTTTATTCAGGCTTTTAGCAGCGCCAGCCCAATGGCGTTTCCCCAAACGGAAACCACAGCCATTCCCCAGGCCGAGTATCGCTGGTGGCACGCCATCGCCCAGCAGGCTTTTACCCAAATCGATGCCCTGGCAGCCTTTTCTGATTTTGAGGGCTTTTTCACCGAGCTCTATGCTCACTTTGCCACGGCTGAGCCTTGGTTTCTCTACCCAGATACGCTGCAGGCGCTCCAGAACTGGCAGGCGCAGGAAATTGAGCTGGGCATTATCTCCAACTTTGACTCTCGTATCTATGCGGTTTTAGACGCGCTTGAACTTAGCCACTGCTTCCAAACCATCACTATCTCCACCGAAGTAGGAGCCGCCAAGCCCCATCCTTTAATTTTTGCAACGGCCCTTCAGAAACACGGCTGTCAGCCAGCGGCAGCTTGGCATATCGGTGATAGCTATCAGCAAGACTACGAGGGGGCTAAAGCGGCTGGCCTCAAAGGCATCTGGCTGAACCGATCTGAGAATCAGCCTAACAAGTGAAAACACTGATTACGGACTGTAACAGTCTCCAAATAGCCGTGTTTTTTCCCTGATAGGCTAGCTATGCGATCGCCACAATAAGCTCAGTACTTTTCCGGGAGTTTGTATAGCCAATGGATATTCTCCTGATTGCGGCTACCGTCCTCTGCGCCACACTAGGCTCGCTGCTGCTCTACAACCGCGTTGTTTTAGGCTAAAAATCCAAGACCGCCCTAGCAGTCGCCTCTATCGCACCACTGTCACAGCCTTGATACTCAAAGGCTTCAACTCAAAAACTTTAATTAAAACGGGCCCTACAGGATTCGAACCTGTGGCCGACCGCTTAGAAGGCGGTTGCTCTATCCACTGAGCTAAGGGCCCCTATACCTAACATACTGAGCTAGTTCCTCACAAATTGTAGCGATCGCTGAGGCGATAAAGCAATGGGGAACACTCAGCAAGTGTTATCAGGGCTACGGGCTGGCCCAAAAGTTCTGAGAGATACGTGTAAAGCGCCGTCTACGTTCTAAAGTAGGGATGTAACGGGGTCTTAACCGTTTGAACAGGTAGGTTTCTTCAATAGAAGGGAGTCTACCCGTTACAATCAGATATCTTCTCAACTGTTTCAGCGGCGGATGTGTTCTAGTTGGTTAATAATCACCTCTGCAATCCACGGCCCGATTAGGAGTGAATTGGCAGCGCTATGTTTATTCTCAAGCGACAAGATGTTGACATTAAAAGCGTTCAACATCCTACCAAAGACCAAAAAATTCCGATTCTCTCCTATCAGGATCAAACTTTTCGATTACTCAGCGTTTTTAATGCGGCTCAGGAAGAGGAAGCCAGAGCGCTTTGGCGCGACCTGACCGATAATCGGGGCAAAGCCTGTGTGCTGCTAGAAGAACCTGAGCGCTTTAGCGTTTGGGGCAAAGTTCGAGTTGAGCAGATAGATGCCGCTGAAGGCAGCGATGTGGCTAGCGGTCCAGCCGCCTCAGCCGCCCTGATTCAGGGCTGTTTGCTGCTGCTACAGGCCCTCTATATTGATGTCGAGGATTTGTTGGGGGACAAGCAGGCAGCCCTGTTTGAAAAAGACATCACCGATCTATTTGAGCAGTGGAACTTCCCGCAGATAGACTCGGCTAAATCAGTTCATGCAATCCTGACGGTCGATCCGCTGGCAATGGCCCAGATGCCTGCCTGGCAGGAACATCACCTCAACACGCTGCTGCAGGAACTCTATCGCATCAGTAAGAGCTATTTCGGCAACGCCAACTTTACAGAAAGAGCTTTAGAGGTACTGGAAGATATGACCCCTGCCAATCAAAAGCAGTTTACAAACTGGCTGAGTCAGTCCCCGATGGGCCAGCTTTGGCAGTAAACGGCTGCGCCATTTTCCAATTGTGGCTATAAGAAAACGACAAATTAGTTCGACTTTAAGAATTTTGGCTAATATTTTGCATGTTCGGCATCGTGTGCAAGGCTGAACCATTGGCAACTAGGGTTAAAGTCAACTACTCAATAGCTGTAGCGGCTCCCTGAGCACACAGCCATTACTGTTTAAATGAGGTGGGTTTTGAGTCGTTCTTCCTCGGGTCTAAAATCGATTGTATCTACCCGCAGCCTTGTCCTATTCTGTCTTGCCTGGGCAATCGTTGCGCTGATCTTTTTCTTATTGTTCAGTGTGCCGCCACCGGGCGCAGAGCATCCGGACTGGTTTTTCTACGGGATTACCATATTAGAAACAGGCGCATTCGTCATTGCGACGCTGCTGTGCTTTCGCAACTGGGGCAGCAGCCAAATTGTCAGCGGTCGTAATGTCTGGCTGTTTCTGGGTTTAGGGATGCTGTGTTTCACCTTAGGCAACATCTTGTTTTTCCTTTGGGGAACCGTGTGGAACCTAGATCCGGCTGTCTCCCTCGGCGACTTTTTCTATATTCTTAGCTACGTATTTTTAGTGCTGGGGATGCTGCGGGCCGTCTTACCCCGCCGCCTCAACCTGGAAACGCCTCAGTGGCTCATCATTGCGGGCATTGGCTTCGTCGGTGTCGCCCTAGCTATCTTTCTTAATTACTTTGCCGTCGCCGAAGTTTCCAGCCTGCCCAGACCTTCCCTGATGCAGGCGGCCCATGCCCAAGAAAGCCCGCCAATAGATCCGGCGGAGGCAACGCCCCCGGCAGAGCTAGAAATCACCGATCCAGAGGCAGTCCCTCCAGCAGCAGCGGTGGAAACCACTGCGCCCGGTTGGGTAGTGGCCTTAGACAACTACCTGAGCCAGTATGAGGAAGCGGCTGGCTGGCTCTACGTGATTGGCGACTGCATTCTGGTAGTGATTGCGGCGACGATGCTGGTGGCCTTTTGGGGCGGCCGATTTTCGCAGTCTTGGAAGCTAATTGCGATCGCGGCTTTCTGTCTCTATATTGCCGATATGTTCTTTGCCTATCGTATCAATGCCGCTTCCTACGAAGAGGGCGAACTTTGGGAAGTCTTTTGGACGTTTTCAGCCATTTTCTTTGCGATTGGGGCTACCGTAGAGCACGCCATTTCAACCCAGTCTCGCCGTAGCAGTCGCCGCCGTCGCAGCTAAGCGTGGATTAAACACCTGATTGCGGATGCAATCAGTCATAATAGTAGTCCTAGCTGGGTTATCTCACTCAGCAGAGCAGACAAGATTCAGCAGTGCAGGGATTACGGTCAGCATGGCTCCAAGCAAACTATCAGACGCAGACAAGCAGGCGATTATTGAAATCTACAAGCAGCCAGGAGAAACCACCTCTACCATTGGA
>JAAHIC010000190.1 GCA_010671965.1 Leptolyngbya sp. SIO4C5 | reverse complement strand
CAACCGCAGACGCCCAGGTACTTTCTTGCTCAGCCGCTTTAACCCAAGATTTATTACCCCTCAAACAGCGACCTGACTGGCTGATGAAGGCCGGTACCCTGTTTATGGTTGTCGTTGTTTTGGGACTGGCATTAGTTAGCCCAGATGATGTATTTACGCTGGTAACGTTTTCTTGGGCGGCTTTGGCGGCTGGACTGGGGCCGTTAATGGTAGTGCGGGTTTTTCGTCAGCCAATCAATACAACTACCGCGATCGCCATGATGCTGACAGGCGTTGGAGTAGCTCTTTTCTGGCGCATAGGTCTGCACTGGTCGCAGGATGTGTATGAGGTTTTGCCCGGTATGGCGGCAAGCGCTCTGGTCTACTTTGTCGGCCGACTTTGGCTGACTCCTCAAGATTAGTCAGAGTGCTTCGGTTAGGACACTTCCTGAAGCACCCCAACAGGGATAATCCACTTACGATTGAAACCCTATAGCTTCCCTGCTGTTAGAAAGCGAACTGCTTTGCTTTAGGTGGGCATCGCTGTGCAGTAAACTGGCTCTGAACTGCAATTTCGGAATAGTGCCTTGCTCAGCCCAAAGCTGAGCAATTGCCGTTAGGAAGGAACCTATGGTTATCGTCACGCTGTCTGCGATCGCCCTATCCGCTCAGACCATCAGTTCGTGGCAGCCGTCAGTACAGCTTGTGGCCCAAGAGCCTCTTACTTTGCCAGATTTTCCTGATCTTCCAGAAGAACCGCCCCCCGCCCCCCAGCCTCTGCCGCCACCAGACGAACTGCTGCCCCTGCCCGCTTTCCCAAACTTTCCTGACTCTGGATTAGATGCCCCGGGCACCGTTTTTGTAGAGCGGTTTCAAGTAATAGGGAGTACGGTTTTCAGTGAAGCTGAGCTAGATCAGGCCACCGCTCCTTACACCAATCGTGACCTTACCTTTGCTGAGCTATTTGCCGCCCGTTCCGCCATTACCCAGCTCTACGTGGAAGCAGGCTATATTACCTCCGGTGCCTTTATTCCCTCGGATCAAACCATTTCTGACGGCGTGGTGGAGATCCGAGTTGTGGAAGGCAAACTGGAAGAAATCGTGGTGGAAGGGTTAGAAAACCTCAATCCCAACTATGTGCGCAGTCGCATTGCAGTAGCTGCAGGCAAACCTCTAGACGTAGATCAGTTAATTGAGGGACTACAGCTACTACAAATCGATCCGCTAATCGAGTCTCTTTCGGCTGATTTGGCGGCAGGGACACAGACAGGCGGCAGCCTTTTGACCGTCAGCGTCGTTGAGGCTGACAGTAGCCGCGGTGAGCTGACGGTCGATAATGGGCGATCGCCGACGGTCGGTACACTGCGGCGGCGGGCGCAGATTAGCGAAGGCAATCTGGTAGGGCTAGGCGATCGCTTAGTGCTGGGCTATAGCCAAACTGACGGCAGCGATGCCTGGGATTTGAGCTATACGGTGCCTTTCAATCCTTATAACGGCACCATCGGTTTGCTTTACAGCACCAGTGACAGCCGGGTTATTGAAGACGACTTCGAGATTCTCGATATTGAGTCTGATTCAGAAGCGATTGAGCTGACGCTGCGCCAGCCTGTCTTACAAACCCCCAACCAAGAATTTGCTCTGGGACTCACGCTGTCCCATGATGTCAGCCGCAGTACGTTTCAGCTACCGGGTACCGATCGCCTGGGATTTCCCACGCCAGGGGCTGATGCGGGCGGAGAAATACAAATTACGGCCTTACGCTTCAGCCAAGAATGGACACAGCGACAGGTTGATCAGGTGATTGCCCTGCGATCGCAGTTTAATCTCGGTATTGACTGGTTTGAAGCAACGATCAACGACAATGACCAGCCCGATAGCCGCTTTTTTAGCTGGCAGGGTCAGGCCCAATGGGTGAAGTTGTTGTCTCGTGACACCCTACTGCTAGCCCGGCTCAATACTCAGCTTGCCGATCGCCCCTTACTCTCTTTAGAGCAGTTTCGGATCGGAGGTCAGGGCAGCGTTCGCGGCTACCGCCAAGATAGAACCACAGCCGATAGCGGCCTATTTGCCTCTTTAGAGGTGCGGCTGCCGATTTTACGAATTCCGGAATGGGAAAGCCTGGTACAGCTAACGCCCTTTGTAGACTATGGGCTGGCCTGGAACCGGGGCGATCGCCCTGCACCGGATGCCGATGAACTGGCATCTGTAGGCATTGGACTGTTGTGGCAAGCGGGCGATCGGGTTACGGCGCGGCTGGACTGGGGTATTCCCCTCATTGATGACAATGCCGACGGCGACTCTCTGCAGGAAAACGGCATCCTATTTACGCTGACGGGCACCTTATTCTAATCCCGCATTTTTACATAAACTTTATCTCTCCTTTATAGAACCTATAAAGTATCTCCGCGATAATGCGGATACGCATTCCCTGTAGCCCATCATTAAGCAGCTCGTAGACGGCCTGAGGCCATTGCATCGCTGACTTCCTACTCATTAGGGTGATCTCAACGTTATGGGCATTTACCAACAGGGAATGCGACTTCAAGTCGCGTTGCGGTTTGGGGTGGCAGCAGTTTTAGTTGGGGGCAGCGGGGCGATCGCCCAGATTACGCCCGATGCCACCCTCGGCAGCGAAGCCTCAGTCGTTGCTCCTGACGCAGACGTGCGTGGCGGCTCAGCAGACCTCATCCAAGGCGGGGCGGTGCGCGGCGTCAACCTCTTCCACAGCTTTGCTGACTTCAACGTAGCTGAACTGCAGCGGGTCTACTTCGCCAATCCCGCAGGCATCGAGAATATCCTGAGCCGCGTCACTGGCAGCAGCGCTTCTAACATTCTCGGCACCCTCGGCGTAGACGGCAGCGCCAACCTGTTCTTGCTCAATCCCAACGGCATCGTCTTTGGCCCCAATGCTCAGCTTGACATCACAGGTTCTTTTGTCGCTAGCACTGCCGCTGCCTTCGACTTCAACGGCCAGCTTTTCAGCGCCACCGACCCTGCTGTACCGACGCTGCTCACCGTCAGCCTCACCCCCGGCTTGCAGTACAGCGCTGCTCAGCGTGGTGAGATTCGCACTCAGGCAGCTCTGAGGGTAGGGCAAGACCTGCGGCTGGATGGGGTGAATCTGGACTTGAGCGGCGAGCTGACTGCTGGCAGAGATCTGGTTCTGCAAGCTCAGGAGAGGGCGCAGATCCGAGACAGTGCGGCTAGTCCGTTCATCGCCGCAGCAGGGGGGGAGCTAGAGATACAGGGCAACGAGCAGGTGGATATCTTTGCGCTAGCTCATCCTGAGAGCGGTTTGTTTGCGGGCAGTGACCTGATTCTGCGTTCAGGCAGTCCGGTGATTGGTGACGGCTATTTCTGGAGCGGTGGCAGCTTCCGGGTAGAGCAGCTAGACGGCAGCGCTAACAGTTTGCTGAGTCCGAACGACCCGGTGATTACCGCAGGCGGCGACGTGGCGTTTACCAGCTATGTAGGTGGTTCGCTGCGAGTAGTGGCGGGTGGGGCTGTCAACGTCGGCAGCATTACCATCAATGGCACTGATCCCAGTTTTCCAGATGAGACGGTGCCGCTCTCTCGGATATTACCGGATGGAACAAGTTCAGTTCTAGTTAACGGCAGCGATCGCCCGGTAGCCGACATTCGGGCGGGTGTGGCTAATATGGGTGCACCACCGGGCATAGCAGGTACACCAATACCTAACGGATTACAAACGCCCAGCCAGCAGCCTATACGTGCAGATATTTTAGTTGACCGCATCACTATAAATCAGCCCAATGGCTTGGTGTTTCTGAGTAATCAATATCAGCCGAATAATTTAGCGGGCAATATTGAAATTGGAGATGTTGATGTGAGCGTCAACAGCGGTAATGCCGGTGAGGTGCTGATAGACTCACGCGGGGCTATTGATCTAATCGGAACAGTAAACACTTCCAATAACGCGATAGAGAGGTTTGCAAGATTTCCAATTGGGCCAGTCCCAACTAGCGGTAATGGCGGGGCTGTTACTTTTTTAGCGAGTGAAAATATTACCTTGAATCCAGGGGCCACAATTGAAACGATTGGGGCAGCGGGCGGTCAAGTAACTTTAGAGAGCGATCGCCAGATTCTTGTCAACCGTGGCATTATCAGCAGCATTTCGGTAGATGCTGATTCCCCTGATGTCGGTGATATTGAACTGTCTGCTTCGGATGTCACTGTTGCTAATGGAGGATTAGTAGCAACTGCCGCTGCTTTCAGTGGTACCGGTTCTGGTAAAGGGGGAACTGTTTGGATTCGCAGTGCTAATCGAGTTGCTGTAATCAATGATGATGTTCTCAATTCGCCTATTAAGCCTATTAACACTACAACAACCAATCTTTTGCTCATGGCGGCTAGAGGTACAGCCATTGGTACTTCTAACTTGTTTACGGCAAGTTCAGGTGACGTGATAATCGAGACAGAACGGCTGCAAATGCAAAATTTAGCTGACCCAGCTACCGAAACGCGGGCTGGCATCGCTACATTTACAGATTCGTTCAGCAGCGGTAGCAGTGGTGACATTACCGTTATTGCTAGACGCTCCGTTGAGATTACAGGTAATCAAACTGACCCATCTCTTAATCCGGTACTGACTGAACCCCTGGGTGTAGCTTTAGCCCAAAGAGTAATCAGTATTAGAACAGGGATTACTGCTGCGACTAACGGTACAGGCAAAGCTGGTGACATTGATATTAAAACTCAGGTGCTAACAATACGAGATAGCGCTGGAATTAGTGCTGGCTCCGTTGGCTCTGGTCTAGGTGAAGGCGGCTTGGTAAAGATTGCTGCAACAGGTTCAGTTCAACTTGATGGATTTGCCGCGATCGCTACGGGGACTGTCGGAGTAGGTAACGGTGGTGATGTTCAAATAAAAACTCCCCAAGCTATTTTTCGCAACGGTTCTGGCATTGCAGCAGACAGCGTAAATGATGGCAATGCAGGCCAGATTGACCTGCAAGTAGATGATTTAACCGTTGCCTCTGGCTCTCGGATTGGGGCAGCTACGTCTGATTCTGGCGATGGCGGCGAAGTTGCAATCAGTGCTAGCAACTCTATCACTGTTGAAGGCACATCCCCGCTGAATTCGACCATATCTAGCGGTATCTACACGAGTGCTGAAGGTCAAAATATCGCTAATGCGGGATCTATTAACATCACAACCGATCGCTTAACCATTCGCAACGGAGGCCAAGTTTCCGCCGAATCTCAGGGAGCAGGACAAGCGGGCAGCCTAACCGTTAACGACGCTGAGCTAGTTGAAGTGATAGGCACATCAACCGATGGCAGCACCCCCAGTCAACTCCTTTTTGACTCCCAGCGCGGCGGCGATGCAGGAGAGCTAAACATTAACACTCAGCAGCTCATCGTCAGAGAGGGTGGGCGCGTTACGGCTACCACATTTAATCAAGGGCAAGGTGGCTTGCTCAATGTGGATGCAGAAGACGCTGTGATTATAGAAGGAGCCGACTCAGCGCTGAGATTTGAAAGTCGCGGGGCTGGGGATGCCAGAGGCATTGCCATCAACACAGATCGCCTACAGGTCGCTCAAGGAGGACAAATCACGGTCAGCGGTACCGGGACAGGCAGATCTGGAGATTTAGCAGTCACCACTGAGGGCATTGCCCTAAATCAGGGACAACTGCGTTCCAATACATTGCAAAGCGATGGCGGCAATATTGATCTGCAAGTTAATGGCTCCATTGGGATGCGCAATACTAGTGAGATTTCAGCAGAAGCTTTTGGCACCGCTAATGGTGGCAACATTTTTCTAACGGTAGGCGGCTTGATTGTCGCAGTGCTAGAGGAAAATAGCGACGTTGTAGCCAATGCTCAGCTGGGCAGGGGCGGCAATATTACGGCTGAGGCAGCTCGAATTTTTGGCTTTCGCGCTTTTCAGGGAGTGCGCACACCGCTAAGCGACTTTACCTCAGCCACGCCTTTGGGCATCGATGGCGGCTTTGACGTGCTGCAGCAAGGCCGCAATGTTAACGAGTTTCCGGTGCTGGACTTTGTGGATTCAACCCGTCTGATTGATCGCCGTTGTGAACTACAGGGCCGTAACGACGAAAACAGTTTTGTGATTACAGGATATGGCGGTCTTCCAGCTTCACCCGCTCAGCCACTTATGGAGGAAGGCTTTTTAGCCGATTTGGGGCCCACACCACCCCAGCCAGAGATGAACCGTTCTGAAGCTGAACCAAGGGCGATCGCCGCTGCAAATCTTGACCCTGAAATTATTGTCGAACCGCAGGGATGGGTGCGAGATGAGGCGGGAACAATCCGCCTAGTTGCAGGTAGTCAGGCGATCGCGTGGCCGCATCTTATTGCTCATACTTGCCGCACTCCAGCGACGACAGTTTCTGAGTGAATCTTTGAGAACTTATTGTTTCTCGGTACATCTTTATAAGAGTTTCAAAAAAATATCCCGAAAGCGAAGTTATTATCCGTGTAATCCCGGACGTTTTCGATTGAACTAGAGGGCGCTGCTTGCTTAAGGCGATCGCGCTCTGGTTTGCGATGTCTCATCTCAGTAGTTAATGCTTATCTTAAAAATGCAGCCGCGATCGCTGGCACTCTTGTTTTTTGCTGTGTTCACGGCTTTGGTAAGTGAAGAGAGGGCGATCGCCCAGATTACGCCGGATGCCACCCTCGGCAGCGAAGCCTCAGTTGTTTCTCCTGACGCAGACGTGCGCGGCGGCTCAGCAGACCTCATCCAAGGCGGGGCGGTTCGCGGGGTCAACCTCTTCCACAGCTTTGCTGACTTCAACGTGGCCGAACTACAGCGGGTCTACTTCGCCAATCCCACAGGCATCGAGAATATCTTGGGCCGCGTCACCGGCAGCAGCGTTTCCAACATCCTCGGCACCCTCGGCGTGGACGGCAGCGCCAACTTGTTCCTGCTCAATCCCAACGGCATCGTCTTCGGCCCCAATGCTCAGCTTGACATTACAGGTTCTTTTCTCGCCAGCACTGCCGATGCCTTCGACTTCAACGGCCAGCTTTTCAGCGCTACTGACCCGACTGTACCGACGCTGCTCACCGTCAGTCTCACCCCCGGCTTGCAGTACAGCGCTGCTCAGCGTGGTGAGATTCGCACTCAGGCAGTTCTGGCGGCGGGGCAAGACCTGCGGCTAGACGGGGTGAATTTGGACTTGAGCGGCGAGCTGACTGCTGGCAGAGATCTGGTTCTGCAAGCCCAGGAGAGGGCGCAGATCCGAGACAGTGCGGCTAGTCCGTTCATTGCCGCAGCGGGGGGAGAGCTAGAGATCCAGGGCAACGAGCAGGTTGACATCTTTGCGCTAGCTCATCCTGGGAGCGGTTTGTTTGCGGGCAGTGACCTGATTCTGCGTTCAGGCAGTCCGGTGATTGGTGACGGCTATTTCTGGAGCGGTGACAGCTTTAGGGTGGAGCAGCTAGACGGCAGCGCTAACAGTTTGCTCAGTCCGAATGACCCGGTAATTACGGCGGGTGGGAACGTAGCGTTCGATAGCTATACGGGCGGCTCTTTGCGGGTAGTTGCTGGGGGTTCTGTGGATGTTGGCAACATCACGGTCAATGGCACTGATCCTGGCTTTCCGACCGAGACAGTGTCGCTATCACAGACGCTGCCGGACGGAACGAATTCGATTTTAGTAAACGGCAATACTCGCCCAGTAGTTGATATTCGCGCCGGTACGCTGGCAGCTAGCTGCTCCACCCTAAAGCTGTCAC
>JAAHIC010000019.1 GCA_010671965.1 Leptolyngbya sp. SIO4C5 | reverse complement strand
AGCCTCAAGCAACCGAACCCGTTGAGTTTCAGTTTCAGAAAAAAGACGGTTCCTGGCAAACTTTTGCAACCCGCAGCCGCTTTCATCAGGAAAGCTACTGGCTGCTCTGCCGTCCGACTGAAAATAAATCCTCCCCTATATCGTCAAAGCTACAGCGACTGCAACAAAGCGAAGAGCGATGGCAGCTAGCGATTGAAGGCTGCAATGACGGTATTTGGGACTGGGATATTCAGAATAATCAGGTTTTTCGCTCTGATCGGTGGCTGGCTATTTTGGGCTATGACAGAAGCGATATCGATATGAAGCCAATCACCTGGACAAATTTAGTTCATCCTCAGGATCGCAAAGAAGTTGCTGCCGCCCAGCAGGCTTATCTGGATCAGACTATTCCCGAATATGCAGTTGAATATCGGATGCGCTGCAAAGACGGTAGCTATAAGTGGATTTTTTCGCGGGGAAAAGCGGTTTGGGATAGTCAGGGGAATCCGATTCGCATGGTAGGCGCTAATACGGATATTCACGATCGCAAGCAGATTAAACAAGAGCGCGATCGCCTGCTGGTGCAGCTTCAGATTCAGAATCAAAATTTAGAAACCTCTACCGAGCGGCTCAAACAAGGCTTAGAAGAGCAGACCTATGAGCTGGCCCAGCGGGCCCAGACCTTGGATGCTATTTTATCGGCGTCGTCAGATCTGATCTACTGTTTTGATCGCGGCTATTGTCTGCGCTATGTCAGCCTGCAGGGAGCCGCTATTTTGGGTCTGACTGCCAGCGAGATGATTGGCAAAACGGGGCGTAAACTGGGGCTTTCAGAAACGCTGGCTACTAAATTTGAGCAGCAGATTGCCACGGTTGTTGCCACAGGTCACAGCAAAACCTATCAAAAGCGGCTGGCGACCGTGCAGGGAATGCGAGATTTTGAGTATATTTTAAGCCCGGTCTATATAGAGTCTGGAGAAGTTGAAGCCGTTGTCGTCAATGCCCGCGATATTACTGACTCTAAGCGGAGTGAGCACATTCTAAAAAATCTAGCGTCGGGTACAGCAGCGGTCATTGGTGAAGACTTTTTTCCGGCTTTAGTGCATTACTTAGCTCAGCTACTTGATGTTCGCTACGCCATTGTGACCGAGCTGAACGAAGACTCTCCTCATTTAGAAGTGATTGCCGCCTTTGCGGCAGCAGATGCCGTCGTTCCTCAAACATGGGAAATCGCCAACTCTCCTTGTCAATTAGCCTTGCAGACAGGCAGCTATCACTGTCCGCGCTGGCTCCGGCGACAGTTTCCCGACGATTCAAGTCTGAGCCAGTCAGAGGCTGATAGCTATTACGGCATTGCGCTTACCGATAGTCAGGGGGAAACGATTGGCCTGCTCTGCGTTTTAGACGACAAGCCGTTTCCCTATTCTGAGCGGATTGAGCAAATTTTGCGCATCTTTGCCGGACGGGCCGGAGCCGAGCTAGAACGGCAGCAAACATCTGAAGCCTTACAGCATAGCGAAGCGCGATTTCGCCGTATTTTTGAAGCTAACCCCTTGGGTATTGTCCTGGCCGACCTCAGCGGACACTTCTTGATGGTGAATCCGAAACTTTGTCAGTGGCTGGGCTATGCGGCTGAGGAACTCAAACACCATACCTTTGCGGATCTGACCTATGCGGCTGACCGAGAACTTCACAGACAGCCTACCCAAGAACTCCTAGCGGGCCAGCGCGATCGCCTCTCTTTGGAAAAGCGCTATGTTCACAAGGACGGTACGCCCCTGTGGGCCAATCTCATCATTTCCCGCATATGCTACACCGACGGGGAACCGGCTCACCTGCTGGGGCTAATTGAAGACATTGGCGATCGCAAGCAGGCAGAGCAAGCCCTGCGCAAGAGCCGCCACCTGCTGCAGCAAATTACCGAAACCTCCCCCAGCCTGGTCTATATTTTTGACCTGGTACAGCAGGCTACTGTCTACACCAACCGCGACCTGGCTATTGTTTTGGGCTACCGCGATCGCCAAATTCCGGAAGCGAGCCTCAACTTTCTAGCCAGCGTGATGCACCCGGAGGACTTCCCCCGCTTTAACAGCTATCTGCGACAGCTCAGCGCCGCTAACGATGGTGAGCTGCTGTCTTTGGAATATCGCGTCCGAACAGCTAAAGGCTACTGGGCCTGGTTTGAAAGCGTGGATACCGTGTTTATGCGCGATGCCGACGGGACGGTGACTCAGGTGATCGGCAATGCCCTAGATATTAGCGATCGCAAACAGGCTGAAACCGAAATGCAAAAAGCCCTGCAGCGAGAACGGGAGCTGAGCGAGCTGAAGTCGCGCTTCGTTTCCATGACTTCCCATGAATTTCGCACCCCCTTAGCCGTGATTGCCTCTTCGGCGGGTATTCTCAAAGACTTCGGCCATAAGCTCAGCGAAAGTCGCAAACAGCGCCATTTAGAGACGATTCAAACCTACGTACACCATACCACCCAGCTCTTAGACGATATTCTGCTGCTCAATCGTGTCGATTCTGGCCGGGTAGACTGCGCCCCCGTAGCGCTCGATCTAGCGGCCTTTTGCCAAGAGCTGATTGAAGATATGCAGTTCAATGCGGCTGAGCACACGCTGAAGGTAATGTTAGAAGATGCTCCAGACTGGCCCGACAATACGGCAGCTTGGTTAGTCAAAATTGATCCCAAACTGCTGCGGCAAATACTGGTCAATCTCATCTCTAACGGCGTCAAATATTCCGCAGCGGGTACCTGCATCACCCTCAGCCTCAAACGCTACCCGCAAACCGTTGCCCTCAGCGTCACCGATGAGGGGATTGGGATTTTGCCCAGCGACCAAGAACACCTGTTTGAATCTTTTCACCGAGGCACCAACGTCGGGGCCACTCAGGGCACAGGACTGGGGCTATCAATTGTCAAACGGTGCGTTGAGCTGCATGGTGGTACGCTTTCGTTTGCCAGCGTACCGCTCAAGGGCACGACTTTCACCGTTCACTTACCAACGACCTCAGATGAGGCGACTAGCCCCAATCAATAGGACTTAGCTATGGCCTCGAACAGCCGAGCCAGTAGCCGTCTCTGCCGCCGGCTTAGCCGCTGACAAGTGCAGCGACCAGCGGCTGGCAATCGGCATGCGCCAGCCCATGCCAAAGGCGCGATCGGTTACTTTAAGCACCGGGGGAGCCTGCCGCCGTTTAAACTCCGCCCGCGTCACCAGTTTGATGACCCGATCCACGATCGCTGGCTCATGTCCCGCCGCCACAATCTGGGCCGCCGACTCTTGCCGCTGCACTAGGCGCTCTAGAATATCGTCTAGCACTTCATAAGAGGGCAAGGAATCCGCATCTTTTTGATCGGGCTTGAGTTCCGCGCTGGGCGCTTTGGAGAGAACACTGGCAGGAATTAGCTCTTCCCGTGTCTTCACGCCTCCGTGTCCCCCCCTCTCCTTATTCAGCCACCGACAAATCTCATACACCTGCGTCTTCGGCACGTCTGCAATCACCGCCAGTCCGCCATTCATGTCGCCGTAGAGGGTGCAGTAGCCCACCGCCATTTCCGACTTGTTGCCGGTCGAGAGCAGCAGATAGCCAAACTTGTTGGAGATGGCCATCAGCAGGTTGCCGCGAATGCGGGACTGGATATTTTCTTCCGCAACGCCAAACTCAGTGCCGGCAAATATATCGGCAAAGGTGCGATCGTAGCCCTGCATCAGGTCGCCAATAGGCAGGGTTTCAGTGCGGATACCCAAGTTTTCAGCCAGGGCGGCTGCGTCAGTCAGGGAACTGTCGGAGCTGTAAGGGGAGGGCATGAGGACGCCTAGCACGTTTTCCGGGCCAAACGCGGCTACAGCGATCGCCGCGACTAAAGACGAATCAATCCCGCCGCTGAGGCCAATCACCGCTTTGGCAAAGCCACACTTGCGGCCATAGTCCTGCACCCCCAGCACCAAGGCTGACCACATTTCTGCGGCTTCGCTGCCGGGGCGGGCGGCAATCTGAGCCGGGACAAAATCTTCTAAAACCGTGTCGTATTCAACTATGGCTAAGCTGGCGGTAAAGGCGGCAGAGCGGCTAATCAGCTTGCCTTGGCGATCGACCACAACGCTGCTGCCGTCAAAGATGAGGTCGTCATTGCCGCCCACCTGATTGGTATAGATAATCGAGCAGCCGTAGCGCTTAGCGCTGTGGCTGAGCATGGCCTCGCGCAGCTTCTGCTTGCCGACGCTGTAGGGAGAGGCGGATAGATTGACCACCAAGTCAACGCCGTGCTGCACTAAATCCGCGATCGGGTTAACTTTGTAAGTCCGCCTGCCCCAAAACTCTTCGTCGTTCCACAGGTCTTCGCAGACGGTGACGCCAAAAGTAAGGCCGTCTAGCTGAAAGCGGTTGACCTGATAGCCCGGTTCAAAATAGCGGTCTTCGTCAAACACGTCGTAGGTCGGCAGCAGCCGCTTATGAAAAATCTGCTGGATCTGACCGTCTAGCAGCAGGGCGGTGCTGTTGTATAGGGATTTGCCCCCCCGGTTAGAAGCAACGCTATTGGCCTCAGCGAATCCGACCAAAACCGCTAGGCCCGCCGGTAAGTCAGCCGCCAAGCCCATTAAAACCTGCCACATATCGTCAATGAAGCTGCGGCGCATCAGCAGATCTCTGGGGGGATAGCCGCAGAGAGACAGCTCCGGCGTCAGCAGCAGCCGTACGTCCTGCCGGGCGGCTTGGCGGGCGCTCTGGAGAATTTGCTGGGCATTGCCGGTAAGATCGCCAACGGTGGGGTTCAGTTGAGCCAGTCCAATTTTCATGAGCATTCAAAAATGGGGTTGACCTGGGAGGGCAGGGGCCGTATGCCCTGAGCATAGATCTATTAAACAAATACCAGCGGTTTATTTTTTAGCGGTTCAAAAGCGGCGGCATCGAAGCGATAGAGGCTGGCGGGTCGGCCAGCGCCGCGCGAGGCTTTGACCCCCGTATCTTGCAAAAAGCCCAGCTTCAACAGCCGCGCCCGGAAATTGGAGTAATCCGAAAAATCTTCGCCTAGAACCGTGGTGTAAAACTGGTAGAGATCGCCCAGGGTGAATACTTCCGGCAGCACGTCAAAGGCAATGGGGCTGTATTCTAGCTTGTTGCGCAGGCGCTGATAGCCATAGGTCAAAATCTGGTTGTGGTCAAAGGCCAGCTTGGGTACCCGGCTGAGGGGATACCAGGCAATACCGCTAACGCCATCGGCAATCAGCTCTGCCTCAGCAAAGCGTACCAGAGCGAAATGGCTGACGGAGAGGTAACGGATACCAAAAGCGTCTTTGGCTTCTCTGGGATCCCGGTCTGGCCCCCCAAACGTATAGAGCTGCTCCAGATAAAGGTTTTTGACCCGAATCTTTTCGGCTAGCACCCGGTAAGCGGCGTCTTCCAGGGATTCTCCCTGACGCACCAGGGTTCCTGGCAAACTCCAGTAGCCTAGATAGGGATCTTCATGGCGCATCACGACCAGCACCAGCAGCCGGTTCTGTTCAATATCGACTGAAAAGATCACGTTATCGACGCCGACCTTGAAATCCGCTAAAGGCGACACTAAGACCGGATCGGCAGCTTTTCTTTGGAGTTTTCCGGGCATAGGTAGAGATCGTTTTGATCGATGTAGGCTTGGATGATGGTGGGCACCCCGGCGTTTTCTTCGCACTGGCGATAATCCGTAGACGAAACATCGTGCAGTTCTGGCCCTTCGGCGATCGCCACCGCCGCGCCTAGCTGCCTCAGCTTTTCTAAATCCTGCGGGTCTAGGGTATAGCCGGGTCGCGGAAAGACCACAATGCTCACCTGCCGCAGAATCTCAGCCGCGCGGTACCAGCGGGGCAGCTGCCGGACTAGATCAGCTCCAATCGCTAAGGATAGCTCTGCTTGCGGCCAGATCTTTTGGGCCTGCTCCACTGAAAACAGGGTGCGAGAGTGGCTGAGTTCTGGACAAAGCTGGACGTTATGGCGCGGCGCTTCTAAATCCTGAATTAGCAGGCTCAGCATGGCAGCGCGATCGCTCAGGGACGTTTGGTGGGCTTTGAAAGGGTTGTCTGCGGCCCACACGGCTACCTGATCGTAGCGCCTAGCCAACCACTGCAAAATGGATCGATGCCCCTGATGCGGCGGATCGGCGCTGGTTCCAAATAGAGCAACTTTAGCCATAGGCGAGATTAGAAAAGAGATCGACGGATAAACTTCTGACTGACAGATTTTTATTATTGCGGGCGTAGGCGATCGCCGTCTGCTCATGCCCGACTTAGAGAGCCGTTTCGCTCAGGCGCTGGCGGGTTTGCTCGGTGGTGTCTGCTAGCGCCTGCGAAAGGGTGACTTCTAGCGGCGTTGGCTGCTCAATTGCTCGCGCCGCATCTGGTAGGCTAGCCACGCTTTTCGCCGTACGCTGAGCGATCGCTGGCAGCGAGTCATCGGGCTGTAGCCGCTGCCCCTGGGCCATCACCTGCTGCAAAACGGGAGTTTCTCCAGCTTGGGGGGATTCATCTGCCAAAGCGAGGCGATCGCCCGTAATTTTCTCTCCTGCAAACCGGCGAAAGATCTGCTTACGTCCAGGATAGGTAACTTTGCCGCTAGACTTTTTCATCACCGGAATGCCGTCAATTTCCACAATTTTGTAAACGCCGTTTACCGGCGTCCCCGTCACCAGCTTAGTACCAATGCCATAGCCGTCAATTTGCGCTCCGGCCTGCCGCAGGCGGGCAATCTCGTATTCATCGAGGTCGCCGCTGGCAAAGATAGCCACTTCGGCAGGCAGCAGCGATCGCACGGTCTTAGACAGCTCTACCAAATCGCCGGAATCAAGCCGCACCCCGGCCAGTTCCATCTGGCCCGCTTTCACCTGCTCAGCCAAATAGCGAGCGGCTTCCACCGTGTCGTAGGTGTCAATCAGCAGCGGCGCTCCCGGAAAATAGCGATGAAAGGCAGCAAACGCCTTGGCCTCATTCCCCTCAACCGCCGACAGCGCCATCACTAGGGCATGGGCCATTGTCCCCGTCGGCTTTTCTCCCAACTGGATCGCGCCCAAGACATTCGAGGTAGAGTCCAAGCCCGCCGCGATCGCCGCTCGCGCCGCCCACAGGGAAGCCTGGGGACTAAAAGCCCGCCGGGTGCCAAATTCTAAAATCTTGGCCTCTGTCCCGGCCATATCTCGCATCCGAGCAGCGCGGGTGGCGATTAGGGTTTGATAGTTGAGGGTGTTGAGCAGGTAGGTTTCGGCAATCTGCGCCTGCCACAGAGGCGCTTCCACCCTCAGCAGCGGCTCGCTGGCAAAAATAGCGGTACCTTCCGGGGCGGCCCAAACATCCCCGGTAAACTCAGCGTTCGCCAGTAAATCCCAAAAGCGATCGGGCACGTCTGTGAAAACCTGAGTAGCCTGTAGGGCCGCGACCTGCTCTGGCCCGAAGCGAAAATTCTCTAGATACTCTAGCGCCTGAGCCAGCCCCATCGCAATCAGGTAGCCAAAGCCAGCAGGCAGATGACGCACAAACAGCTCAAAGCTAGCCCGCCGCTGATCTAGCCCTTCGCCGGCATAGCAGGCGGCCATCGTTAGCTGATAGAGATCGGTCAGTAAGCCATAGTTATCAGGGGTGACCTGTAAGGCAGCGCTTTTCATATGAGTGAGCCAAAGATAACTTATGGTTATTTTAACCAAAAATAACCCATTGAGTTCCAGTAGACTGCTAATAAGTTCATCGGATCTTTAAACACCGCTGAGGATTTAGGGTGAGTCCAGGCAGTTAACAACTCAAAACTCAGAACGGCTCTGAATCAGCAGCCGGATATTTATAGTAAGAATTTGCAAAAATCGTCACCACGGCTGATGGCGATGACCTCAAACTTAGCCTGACAGGCTTCAATAGGTGGCCTGCAGCTTGCTGAGCAAATAGTCTCCTGCTTTGATCGGCGGGTATAGCGGTGGGCGATCGCCTGTTTGACAGGTTTCCAGACAGGCAATCTCAGCATCCGGATTGGGCTGGCAGAAAAAAGCAATAGAGTCGCGCGATCGCTGCCTGGCGGCGGCATCCGGCAGGCGTACCCGGTGTAGGGTCGAGCAGAATTCGTGGTTTGTCCAGCGCTCCATCAGGTCGCCCGTATTGACCAGCACCGCCCCCGCGATCGCCGGGGCCGCTAGCCACTCACCCTGGCGCGTACGGACTTCTAGCCCGCCAATGTCATCTTGAAACAGTAGGGTAATACTGCCATAGTCGCTGTGCGCCCCGGCTCTGGTTTGACCCGTTTGCGGCGCGGCGGATAACGGCGGGTAGTGCAGCAGGCGCAGGGTTTGGTCTTGCTGACTGTGGGCCTCTGCCAGCAGAGTTTCTGGCAAATCAAGCGCGATCGCCATTGCCCGCAGTACGTCTGAGGCCGCACCGATGGCCGCGCGGTAAAACTCTAGAGCAGTGGCGCGAAAATGGGGCAGGATCTTGGGATCGGGCCACTGGTTGAGGACTGCATCGGCAATCTCGTCAGTCGGTTCGCGGCCAATATTGAACGCTTCTTTCAAATCACCAGGCTGAGCCGGATCTAGGCGTTCTCGCCCCAAGCCCACATAGCCGCGATTGCTGGTGACCTCTGACCAAGCGATCGCCTGCTTTGCCTCTAGCGGCAGCGCAAAAAACTGACGAGACTGCTCAAACAGGCGGGCCGCCAGCGGGCTGGGAATCCGCAGCTGTTTTAGATACATAAAGCCTATTTGATGACAGGCTTGGTAAACCTGCTGGGCGACGGCGGCTTTCTGGGCTGCGTTGCCCGCCAAAAAAGGAGCAAAGTCGATAATCGGCAGGGTGTCAGACATAAGCAGAGATAGAAATATGAAAGCGCTAGCGGGTTTGAAAAATATTTTGCACCATCTGCCTGTCTGTGCCAGCGGCGGCCTGATCTAGGGCCGCGACTTCGCCGTCGCTGAGCTGCCAGCCCAGCGCCCCCAAATTTTGTTGGGCCTGCTCCAGCGATTTCGCGCCGGGAATTGGCATGGCCCCCTTGCAAATGCACCAGTTCAGCGCCACCTGAGCCATTGTCTTATCTCGCTCAGCCGCGATCGCTTCCAGGCAGTCCAGCACTGGCTGAATCCCCGGCAGCAAATTTCTAAACAAGAAGCCCCGCAGTCCTCGCGGCAAATTGCCCTCTAGGCTGTACTTGCCCGTCAGCAGCCCCAAAGCCAGCGGGCTGTAGGCAATGAGCTGAATGCCGAGCTGATCGCACACCGCTTTAAGGTCTAGCTCAGCCACGGGATAGGTGGACAGCAGCGAGTACTGTACCTGCAGCGTCGCGATCGGGACGCCCCGCGCGGCAAGTCGTTTGTGCACCTTTTCCAGTCGTTTGGGGCCGTAGTTAGACAAGCCTACGCCTTTGACCGCGCCCTGCTCGTAGAGATTTCCCAAGCCCTCCAGCAGCGGCCACTCCTGACAAGGGGCGTAATTGGCGGTAGACCAGTGCATTTGCACCAAGTCCACTGGTCGTCCTAGGCGCTGGGCCGAAGCCTGACAGGCAGCTACCATTGCCCCCCGCGTCAGCCGCCAGGGGTAAGCCGCTAGCTTGGTGGCAATGCAGATTTTTTCCTGGTTGAGACCGCTATAGGCTTGCGCAAACTGGCCGAGAAGCTGCTCACTGCGACCGTTCAGCCGCCCTGTACCGTAGGAATCGCCTGTATCAAATAGGGTGACACCGTTAGCCACGCAGTGATTAAACACCGCCTGCAGTTGCTGATCCATCTGCGGATCGTAGCCCCATAGCAGCCGATTCCCCCAGGCCCAAGTTCCACAGCCCATCGCGGGCAGCATCAAAGATGGCGTCTTGGCGTCAGTCATAGAGATTAGCGTTGTCCGATAGCAAAGGTCGCTTAGCTATTTAAAACATATCGCTTCTGGCTGCACCGCCTAGGACTGAAATCTGGAGCTTTACCGGGGACATGAGCTGTGAAAGCTGCCTGTCTATTGCTGCAGCACCCAGGTGTCCTTACTGCCGCCGCCCTGAGTCGAGTTGACCACCAGAGATCCTTTCTTCAGCGCCACGCGGGTTAGACCACCGGGATGCACATAAACCTCATCGCCCTGGGCTAAAACATAGGGCCGCAGATCGACATGGCGGCCTTCCAGCTTGCCGTCAATCACCGTCGGAATCTGGGATAGATAAATCGTGGGCTGAGCCATATAGTCTCTGGGGCGATCGCGGATTTTGGCGGCAAATTCCTCTCGCTCTGCCGGGGAGGCATGGGGACCGATTAACATGCCGCGCCCCCCTTCTTCGCTGGCCGCTTTGACGACTAGCTCATCTAGGTGCTCTAGCACATACTGGCGATCGCTCTCGCGCCAGCACAGATAGGTAGGCACATTCGGCAACATGGGCTCCTCTCCCAGGTAGTAGCGAATCATGTCGGGGACATAGGCATAGATCACCTTGTCGTCCGCCACCCCCGCGCCAATAGCATTCGCCACCGCCAAGCGCCGCGCCTGACAAAGCTCAATCAGCGCCGCCACGCCAGAGGGATAGCCCGACGGCTGAAACTGATTAAACAAAGGCACATCGCCGCGACGGTAGAGCACGTCAATTTTGTGCAGGCCCTGGTCGCGCTGGTAGTGCAAATAGCCGTCTGCGATCGCCAAGTCCTGGGGCTGCACTAGGGCCGCGCCCATCTGCTCCGCTAGCAGCGCATGTTCAAAATAGGCGGATTCGCGCGGGCCGGGAGTCAAAACGGCGATCGCCGGATTTTCCACAAAGGCGGCGGCAAGCAGGGTTTGGTGAAGCTGCTGGGCGTAGTGATCCACCGGAGCTGGCGCAAACTGCTGCATTAGATCCGGTAAAACGCGCTCCATCACCTGACGATTTTTGAGCACGTAGGCAATGCCGGACGGTACCCGCAGATTGTCTTCTAGCACGTACCACTGACCGTCCGCATCCCGCACGAGGTCGGTGCCGCTAACGTGACACCACACTCCACCAGGGGGCCGCATCCCCATACACTCCGGCAAAAAGTGGGCCGCCGACTCAATCACTGAGCGCGGTACTTTGCCATCTCGGACAATGTGCTGATTGCTATAGACATCGGCGCAGAAGCGGTTTAGGGCCACAACTCGCTGCTTTAGCCCAGCTTCTAGCCTTGACCAGGTCTGAGCTGAAATCACGCGGGGCAAAATATCAAACGGCAGGATTCTCTCTTCGCCATCCACCACGAAAGTCGCCCCCAAGTCTCTCAGGGCTGCCTCAGCGGCAGCTTCCGCCTGCGCTAGCTGCGCCGCCGACAGATGATTGAGCCACTCTGCTAACCCCGCCGTCTCCGCTCGTGGCTGACCTGACTGGGTAAAGTATTCGTTATAAATTGTTTTAGGCTTATCCAGGCTGACTGTCATAGATTTAGGGGTTGTTAGTTAGCAAACGGATAAAGACTTGAACAGGCACTAAGGCCAGTGGCAGTATTTCTAAATTTTGATCAAAGGCGGCGATCGCGAAGAGGATAGCGCACTGTAGTCAAAAAAACAGTGTGTCAGACTACGACAGACCGGTTTTAGTCCCTAAAACGAGATAGGGAACAGCGGCTGTATCTGGGCTGAAGCGATTAATCTTGACCTTAGTTGTTTTGAAAAAGATGAACATCCCGCTGTGGGAAGGGGATCTTGATGCCCTCTCGATCAAAACGTTTCTTCAGATTTTCTAAGGTGCCAAAGTAAACGGGCCAGTAGTCTTCGGTGCGTGTCCAAGGCCGTACCGCTAAGCTGACGCTGCTATCGGCCAGTTCCAGCACTCCCACCGTCGGACTCGGCTCTGAGAGCACCCGGCTGTCTTGAGCCAGCTCTTCCTGAACCATGGCCTTGACGCGGTCAATGTCTTCGCTGTAGGCAACCCCCACCACCAAATCCACCCGCAGCTTTCCCTGGGCCGAATAGTTGATGATGTTGTGACTCATCAGGTTGCTGTTGGGCACAATCACCGTCCGGTTATCTAAGGTGCGAATCACCGTGGTTAAAAGCTGAATATCTTCTACATAGCCAGAAGCCTCGCAGCCTTCAATCCAGTCCCCCACCCGGAAAGGATGAAACAGAATAATCAGCGCCCCTGCCGCAAAGTTAGACAGCGACCCTTGCAGCGCCAGACCCACTGCCAGCCCCGCTGCGCCGACTGCCGCAATTAGCGAGGTCGTTTCAATCCCCATCTGCCCCAGGGCAATCAGAACGGCAAAGCTGACAATGCCGTAGTAGACAATATTTTTAGCAAAGGCAATCAGCGTCGGCTCAATGCCAGCTCTAAATAAAAGTCGCTTGAGCAAACGCTGCAGAAACGCTGCGCCCCAGCGCCCCACGAATAAAATGGCAATGCCGCTAGCTAACCTCAACATCAGCTCCAGCGAAACGGCCTGGAGCTGCCCCGTGAGCATTTCTAGATTTGCAATTCCTTCCATAAATTCAACCTACAGTGCAGAAGGTTTGTCTGGGAAAGTAACATAGCGGAAAGCCCGCTCGTCGATATATTATGCGCCCAATTCTGCGATCGCTTCTCGTTCTCCTGCTGGCTGGTAGCCTGCTGCTCAACGGCTGTCAGAGAGGCGACCGCCGCGATGGTGTCGTACACCTAACCCTCTGGCAGGGCATTAGTCCGCCCAGCAACCGGGAAGTTTTTCAGAGCCTCGTGCAGCGCTTCAACGAGACTCATCCTGACATCGAAGTAGAGAGTCTCTACGTGGGTCAGCCCGACCAGCAAATTCCCAAAATTCTTACAGCCGTTGTCGGCAATGCCGCGCCCGACCTGCTCTGGTATGTGCCCACGCTGACCGGACAACTGGTAGAACTCGAAGCGATCCAGCCCCTTGACGACTGGTGGGCTAGATCCTCTTTTCAAGATCAGCTCGATCCGGCCCTGATTGAAACTATGAACCTGGAAGAGCATATTTGGTCTGTGCCCTTCGCCACCAACAACGCCGCTATCTTCTACCGTCCCAGCCTGTTCCAGGCCGCAGGCATTGAGCAGGTGCCGCAAACCTGGGCCGACCTGCGCCGCGTTGCCCAACAGCTCACACAGGACACCAACGGGGATGGCCGCACTGACCAGCACGGCATTTTTCTCTCGCTGGGCAAAGGTGAATGGACGGTCTTTGTCTGGCTCCCCTTTGTCTATAGCGCAGGGGGGCAAATCGCCCAGGGCATCCAGCCTGACTTGGTCAATCCAGGGGCGATCGCGGCCCTACAGCTCGGCGCGGATCTAGTCCAGGACGGTTCTGCGGTTCTCTCCTCTCCCGAACGCGGCTATGAAACCGATAGCTTCATGGCGGGCAAAGTTGCGATGCAGGTGACTGGCCCCTGGACGCTGCCCCAGCTAAGCGAATCTGGCATTGACTTTGATGTCTTTCCCTTCCCCGTCAAAGACCAACCTGCCGCCGTCGTCGGGGGGGAAAGCTTCTTCCTCGGCCAAACCACGCCGGAGAAAACCCAGGCCGCCTACGCCTTCCTCGACTATGTTCTCAGCCCCGACTTCCAGCAAACCTGGGCCTTAGAAACAGGCTATCTGCCCGCCAACCTCACCGTCCGCGCTAGCGCAGCCTATCAGCAATTTGTGCAGGACAATCCCACCCTAAAAATCTTCCTTCAGCAAATGGACTGGGCCCGATCGCGGCCCATCATCCCTGGCTACACCTACCTCTCCGAAAACTTTGGCCGCGCCATTGAAGCCTCGCTGCTAGGCACCCCCCCGGCAGAGGCCCTGCGACAGTCGCAGCGGCGCTTGGAGCTGATTTTAGGAAAGTGAAGGAACGGCGAGAGCGACAGATTCTTTAGAGTAGTATTAGCAGGTTTGCAAAATTAAAACGCGAGCAAGATGCTCGCGCTAACCTATCTGACGATAAAGGCGAAGGCGTGTGAGCGTCCGGCTCACGACCGGCAAACACCAGGTTCATCCCTTGATTCAGTAACGCTATTCCTTTCCCCTCATCGCCACGATTGCCTTTGCCTCCCCATCTTCCTCACCCTCCTCCCCTGCCTCACCCTCCCCATCTTCTCCACCTTCCTCATCTTCCCCACCCTCCCCATCTTCCCCACCCCCCTCATCCTCCTCATCCTCCCCATCTTCCCCACCCTCTCCATCTTCCCCACCCTCCTCCCCTGCCTCACCCATGCACCGCCTCAAACTCTCCCTCTACCTCATCCCCGTCTTTGGCTTTTTCCCGGCCCTGTGGACGCTGATTCTGCAGCAGGGCGATCGCCAAGCCCAATCTGTCAGTAAGCTCTCGGTTGTGCTGGCCCTGAGCTGGCTGAGTGCTTATCTGCTACTGGGCGCGGGAGCGGCGGTTTCAGAAACGGGGACACTGCGACTGCTCGTGACCAGTAGCTTCATCGGCTCAGGGTATTTCTTGGTGAATCTTTGGCTAATTTTGCGGCTGTGGCGCGGGAAATCAGTTAAGCTGCCAGGGTTGAGTCAGCTCAGCGATCGCCTACCCTAGCAGCATCTTTGTGGGCGATTCTTGTTTCGTGCCCGATCCCCGCTCATGGGGCCTTTTCCCAGACCGTCTATAAATTTGCGACAAATTCCTGAAAGCCTGCTACCATGCTGCTAAAAATAAGCGGTAGCGCCCGCTGAAGGCCATTTGTTCAGCAATCGCTCTTCCCTCTCTGTCTGACTGAGGTAGCTTGTGTCTAGTTCTAAAAAGCCCCGTCAATCATCTGCAAAATCCGCCAACAAGACCAAGCCCGGTAGAATTCCTCGGTGGTTAGGGGTCGGTATTGTCTTAGCGGGTGTGGCTTCGTTCTCAGCCACTGCTGGGGCTTTGTTAGCTGTTTCCCTATCGAGTACGCCTCTCTTGCAGAGCGAGCTTTCGGCTGAAGAAGCTGAAGTTTTTAGCCAAGATGATCCCATTTCAGCAGGCAGCAATCTACGCCTGCCACGCCTGACCCGTCCGGTCAATATTTTGGTACTGGGCGTTAAAGTGCTGAGCACCGATCTGGACAATCCCCCTGCTGAGCTAGAAGATCTGGGCTATCACGCCCTGGTCAATTCTTTTGAAGGGCTGTCAGACACGATGCTGCTGATTCGCTTCAGTCCTGATACTGAGCAGCTCGTTGTCCTCTCTATTCCCCGTGATACCCGCACCCGCATTGATGGCGTCCTGACCAAGATCAACGAGGCCAACCGCGATGGCGGCCCCGCGACGAGTGCGCGGGCAATCAATGAGCTGCTGGGGGGGGTAGCGATCGATCGCTATGTGCGCATCAACGTGCAGGGAGTCGAAAAGCTGATCGACGCTTTGGGAGGCGTGCAGGTAAATGTCCCCAAAGATATGAAGTATCAGGACGATAGCCAGCACCTCTATATCAACCTGAAGGCGGGTGAGCAAAAGCTAGACGGTGACGAAGCCCTACAGTTTTTGCGCTTCCGCTATGACGACTATGGCGATATTGGCCGCATCCAGCGCCAACAGATAATGATGCGGGCTTTGGTTGAGCAGGCGCTGAATCCGACGACTATCGCGCGACTGCCCAAAATTCTCTCTGTGATTCAAAATAACGTAGACACTAACCTCAGCGTTGAGGAACTGCTGGCCCTGGTCGGCCATGCGTCTCAAACCAATCGCTCCAATGTGCAGATGCTGATGCTGCCTGGTGACTTCAGCTCACCAGAAGAGTACGCGCTGAGCTACTGGATTCCCAACTATCAGGAAATTGATACTTTAGTTGAGCAATACTTCAATCACGGCATCAGCCAGTATCAAACAGCCATAGATCCTTCCTATGTGCGCGTAGCGGTTCAAGACAGCACTGGCGATGAGATTGCGGTTCAGTCCTTAATTGATGCTCTCTATGACAGCGGCTACTCGAATGTCTTTATCGATCGCGACTGGCACGAAACCTTAGACATTACCCGCATTGTTGCCCAACAGGGCGATCTCGATAGCGCTGAAACGCTGCACCGCTTCCTCGGCATTGGCGAAGTACGAGTCGAAAGCACAGGCAATCTCGACTCTGACATCACAATTCAGCTCGGTGAAGATTGGGTCGTCGAACACGGCAATCAGCTCTAATACGGCGTCTTCTTGTCTCTCACCGCAAGTCTGTGGCGTGGGCATTGCCCACCCTATCAAATGGGCGATCGCGCTACGAGATCGCCGGTCGCGCTATAGGTATCTTCGTTGTCAGAGTTGTCAGAGATGATAAAATGATAAGATCTTCTCATCTTGAAGGTGGTGAGATCATTTATGGCTCACGATGTAACTGTAGAAATATTGCTGACTGGTGAAGGTATGTCACCAGGCAAAATTCGATCTAAAGAGATTGCTGAGGTGATTGAGTCTGTAGAGGATATGATAGCCTCTATGGTAGTTCGTGACTACCCGGATTTAAAGAAAGACAATATAGTAATTGGTTTAAAGAGAATTCGACAGGGAAGTGTTGGACTGGAGTTT
>JAAHIC010000189.1 GCA_010671965.1 Leptolyngbya sp. SIO4C5 | reverse complement strand
TGGCTAGTGGACGCTAAGACCTGATCAAGACCCTCACCTAAGGCTTCGATAACGCGATCGCCCATGCTATCGACATGATAAGTATCATTGCCTGTGCCGCCCAGCAAAAAGTCGTTGCCGAAGCCACCATCTAAGCTGTCATTGCCACCGTTGCCATAGAGCGTGTCGCTGCCTTCAAGTCCATAGAGGGCATCATCGCCGTCATTGCCGACTAGGACATTCTCAGTACTGTTTCCTATGAGGGTGTCATTACCGCTGCCGCCTACCGCGTTTTCGATAAGCGATCGCGTGTCACCTTGAAACTGAAGGGCATTGAAGATATGGCCTCGCGCATAATTGCCATCGCCCAGGTATGCCAGCTGAGCCACGCCGTTAGCATCAAGGTCGCTCCAGCTACCGGGCGTGAGATTAACGTTGAGATTGGTGGTGTAGTTAGAAAAGTCGTAGGTGTCATTGCCACTGCCATCCCAAATGGTGCGGAAGATGCGATTATCTCCAGATTGGCCTTGACCTACACCATTGATGAACATCTCGCCAGTATTGGTTGAAAACTCATAAACGGTGTCTGTAGCGTTATGAGCAAAGTTGGCCCCGTACATGTGCTGAATAGCGGCGATGTCGTACATCATGAGGGACTGAGCATGGCCAAACTCCTCATTGTGATAACCAGGATTGGTATCTCCAACGTAGGATTTATAAGTCATGATCGAGAATTCCATAGAGTCTCGATCAAAATTCATTGGAACACCAGTGATGCCGGGTTCATGACCGTGATTGAGTCCCAAAGCATGACCAATTTCATGACCTACCGTCCGATAAGCACGATTGCCAGATACTGGATTGCTTTCAGTCGTAGAATCGAACCAAACATCACCTGCTGCAAAACCATTATGAGGAATATAAGCATATGCATACGCTCCATCTATTCCAGGATGTTCTGAGTTTCCTAATCGAATAGTTGCATCGTAGTCATTTGCGTATGTTAAATCGGTAAAGCTGAGATTGGAAACATTCTGATACATGTTCATCCAGTCATATACGGCTGACTGTTGAACACTATTTAAGGGAGTGAACGTGCTGCCATGAGTAAAGCTATTTGCATAACCGAGTTCATCTTCATAGTCGTTCCAAAAGTTATCGGTGAAGCTGAAGCTAAGGTTGGGTGAAGCCCAGCGATTTTGGGTGAGTAAAGCATCAATATTGTTGTTTCCAGAAGCGGTGTTAGCAACAACGGGATCTTTTTGTCCGTAAACCATGAGTTCAAGCTCCAGAATGTTGATGATCTAGGGGGCTTTTAAAGAGAAGGAATCTGCTGTTTGCGCTCTCTCTCAGCCGCATTTCATGTCATCAAGATAGAGAACTTGAGCGATCGAATCATTTACTAAATCTGCCAAAGCAAATGGCATTTTCGGTGGGGTGTTTTGGCGATTGGGGCAGGTGAGGTGACGCTGAGCGGTAGATGGGATTGCAGAAAGGTGCAAGCTGGTCTCAGCTACGCTATTTCTTAGCCTGAACTGTCTCACCCTGGTTGACACATTCCAGCGGACTCACTTCGTCTCAACCAAAAACAGAACTCGCTCAGGGCTACGGGCTAGGACCAAGAGCGATCGCCGCTCTCGATCAGCAACCGCTCTTTACCGAGGAGGATACGTTGCCGCTAATAGCTGGAATATCTGGCTTTGAAGGTTAATGATTGAAACCATTACTGGCAGCCCATCCGGACTTAGCAAAATGCTCAAGTTAAAAGAGGGTTATCTACGCCACAGTCTGAACCTGAGACCGCCGATAGAATGACCTAATCATTATTTTTTAAGAAAAGTTAAGGATAGTATCGGCGCTATGACTTTCTCGATTGTGGCTTGGGATGCAGTGACGGGAATGACCGGCGTGGCCGTTGCTACCAAGCATCTGGCCGTGGGCGCATTAGTGCCCCATGCTAAAGCTGGGGTCGGGGCGATCGCTACCCAGGCTCAAACCAATCCGCTTTTAGGCATTCGGGGTCTGCAGTTCTTAGAGCGAGGGCGTCACGGGGCAGAGTCAGTCTTGCAGCGGCTCTTGCTAGAAGATGCTGACCACGAGCAGCGGCAGGTTCATCTAGTAGATCGATGCGGACAGACGGCGGCCTGGACAGGGCGGGAGTGTGTAGGCTGGGCCGGACATCTCACTTTCCCTCACTTTTCCGTCGCTGGGAATATGCTGGTGGGCGAGGCAGTACTGCTGGCAATGGCGACGGCTTACAAGCAAGCCGAAACGGCTCCCTTCGGTGACAGACTGCTGCTGGCCCTAGAAGCCGGAGATGCAGCAGGCGGCGATAAGCGAGGGCGACAGTCAGCAGCTCTGTACGTCATGGATACGGAGGTCTATCCCCATCTAGATCTGCGGGTTGATCACCACGCGCAGCCGATTGTGACGCTGCGATCGCTCTACGAAGAATCTAGCAAAGATTACTACCAGTCCTTCCGTCAGTCGATGCCGTCAGAGCAGCACAAGGTTCTAGCGCTAGAATCAGCTTGGCTAGAGGAAGCGGTTTAGAGATACTGAACGGTGAGTTTTTTCGGCAAGCACCTGTCTAACGTCTTGAAGTTGCGACCTCAGATATGATAGGAGGAGGCTTGATCAGCCGCATATCGGCCCTATCAGCGTAGTGAGGCCGCTTTGCTTTGCCCAACAGACGTTTTCACTTGCTGCTCAATCGTTTGATTGTGATCATCTTGGGAATAGGGCTGCTAGCTTTTGGCGGCGCAGTTGGCTGTGATTCCCGGCAGTCCACGGTCAATTCGGTTTCTGCTCCTGCAGTCAGCCTCACCCTCTCAGCCGCGGCCAGTCTGCAGGAGGCGCTAGAAGCGATCGCGCCCCGCTTTGAGCAAGCCCATCCCAATGTTGATTTGAATTTTAACTTTGGCGCTTCTGGCGCTTTGCAACGGCAAATTGAACAGGGTGCGCCTGTGGATCTATTTTTTGCCGCTGCCGCTCAGCCAGTGGAAGCCCTAGCGGCTAAAGGTCTGATTCTGCCTGACTCTCGCCGGGACCTTGTCAGCAATCGTCTAGTCTTAATTGCGCCCCAAACCACCGCGCTGATAATTACCGATCTGAGGCAGCTCAGCGCAGCCCGCTTTAGCCGCCTTGCCGTGGGTGAGTTTCGCAGTGTCCCCGCCGGACAGTATGCCCAACAGGCATTAGCAGCGCTGAACTTGCTCACCCCGCTGCAGGAAAAGCTGGTTTTTGGCAGCAATGTCCGCAGCGTACTCACCGCCGTTGCTAGCGGCAATGCGGAACTGGGTTTAGTCTATGCTACGGATGCGGCGCTCAGCGATCGCGTTCAAGTCCTGCTCACTGTACCTGCCAATTTGCATACCCCCATTGTTTACCCCATTGCCATCGTCAGCCGCTGTCCCCACCCTGCCGCTGCCGCCCAGCTAATCGAATTTTTGCAGCAGGACGCCGCTCGGGCCGTCTTTGCCGAGTTTGGGTTTGGCGCGTGACCCTCTCTCCCCTGTGGATTTCTCTGCGCATCGCCGCGATCGCTACTTTAATTACTAGCGTACTTGGCATTGCAGCGGCTCAGCTGATGCATCGCTACCAAGGGCGCTGGCGATCGCTGCTAGAAGCCTTTTTGCTATCGCCTCTGGTACTACCGCCCACAGTACTGGGCTTTTTGCTGCTGTGGCTGCTGGGTAAAAATGGCCCCTTAGGTCAACTGCTCGACCGCTTTGGCCTTACCCTCGTCTTTACCGAAGCCGCTGCCGTTCTCACGGCTGTGATTGTGGCCCTGCCGCTGATGTATAGGACAGTCCTCAGCGCTTTAGAGCAAATTGACGTTCACCTACAGCAGGCTGCCAGAACCTTGGGCGCTTCCGAACTGCGAGTCTTCTGGCAACTGACTTTGCCCCTGGCTTTTCCCGGTATCCTGGCTGGAACGACACTCGCCTTTACCCGCGCCCTCGGCGAATTCGGCGCGACCCTGATGCTCGCTGGCAATATTCCCGGTCAAACCCAAACTCTGCCAATGGCAATCTATTTTGCCGTCGAAGCCGGAGATTTTAGAGAAGCCGCACTGTGGACAGGGATTATTTTAGCGATCGCCCTGGGAGGACTGGTTGGAGTCAATGGGTGGCGGAGCTGGCAGGGGGGGAGGCGCGGAGTGAGGTGGAGTGGGGGAGATAGGGAGGATGGGGGAGATAGGGAGAATAGGGAGGATGGGGGAGATAGGGAGAATAGGGAGGATGGGGGAGATAGGGGAGATATAAGAGGTGGGGTAGTCAATCAGGCGGCAGGGAATGGGGGTGTTCAGAAAACTGTGATCGAGCAGGCTAAAACCCCTGATTTCTCAAAACCAAGACTGAGACAAACATCTGATCACCTCCCAATTTCTCTACCCTCCGCTCCCTCTTCCTCCGCTCCCCTACCTTCCCTATCGCCCCCACCTCCCCCTTCCCCCACCCTCTCCGTTTCTCTCATCAAGCGCTTCAGCGGTTTCACCCTCAAAGTCAATTTCTCCACCGATCGCCAGCCGCTCGGTCTGTTGGGCGCTTCGGGGGCGGGTAAGAGCCTGATTCTGCGCTGTATTGCGGGGATAGATACGCCAGATGCGGGGCGGATTGTGCTCAATGGTCGGGTGCTGTTTGACGCGGCGGCGGGGATTAATCTGCCAAGCTGCGATCGCCGGGTCGGGATAGTGTTTCAGAACTACGCCTTGTTTCCGCATCTGACAGTAGCGGAAAATATTGCCTTTGGTTTACCCAACAAGCTTTCTCAGCGGCAGCAGCGACAGGTTATTGAACAGGAACTAGCAGCGGTGCATTTGCAGGCTTTGGGCGATCGCTTGCCAGCCCAGCTTTCCGGCGGGCAGCAGCAGCGGGTAGCTCTAGCGCGGGCCTTGGCGAGCCGGCCAGAGCTGTTGCTGCTAGATGAGCCTTTTTCTGCTTTGGATACGCACCTGCGCTACCGAGTAGAGCGAGATTTACGGCGGCGTTTAGCCCAGTTTTCAGGGGCGACTCTGTTGGTGACTCACAATATTGAAGAAGCCTATCGCCTCTGCGCCACCTTGCTGGTCTTAGATCAGGGTCAGGCCAGCCTTCACGCTGACAAATATACGGCCCTCAATTGCCCCCAAACCGTCAGCGCGGCGCGGCTGACAGGCTGCAAAAATATCTCCCGCGCTGTGCCCAACGACGCCCATACAGTTCACGCTCTCGACTGGGGCTGTACGCTGCAGGTTGCTCAGCCTATCACTGCCCAGATGACCCATATTGGGATGCGGGCCCACCAGTTCAGCTTTTTAGATCTTACAGATTGCAACCAGAGCGCCATTGCCCCTCCCTCCCCTGCGATCGCTCAACCAGAACCAATCCCCAACACTTTCCCCACCTGGCTAGTCACCACCAGCGAAACGCCCCACCGCATGACCCTCTATCTCAAGTTCAGCAGCCCGCCCACCCACGCTGATGACTACCATGTTCAGGCCGAGGTGTTCAAAGAGAAATGGGGCAGGCTAAAGCAACTGCCCTTGCCCTGGTCAGTGCAGCTAAATCCAGCGCGGCTGATGCTGCTCAGTAGCCGTTTTAGGCTACCTCACTAACTCAGAGAGTTCTGACCTAGCAGCTTGTTTGGTCAGAGTTAGCGGCAGCCAGATTTTGAATTCAGCGCCGCTGCCCGGTGCACTGGCAACGGTAAATGAGCCCTGATGGCGCTCAACCACTATTTGATAGCTGATAGACAGGCCCAGTCCTGTACCCTTACCCACTGGCTTAGTCGTAAAAAAGGGATTGCAGAGCCGATCCATCTGCGCCGCAGCAATGCCAGGGCCGTTGTCGGCAACGACAATTTCAATGCCGGGGCGATCGCTCTGCGTTTTAGGACAGGTTGTAATGCTGATGGTGGGAGGGCCTTGCTGCTCTTCGGATTTGAGCGTTTCTAAAGCATCAATGGCGTTGACAATCAGATTCATAAAGACCTGATTAAGCGCTGAAGGATAGCATTCAAGCGGTGGTAAAGTTGAAAAAATACGCTGAATTTCAATTTCAGGCCGACTGCCCTGAGCTTTGAGCCGATTTTTCAAAATCAGCAGCGTACTTTCTAGGCCGTCATGGAGATCAACGACGCGGGTAGGTGATTCATCATGGCGAGAAAAAATCTTGAGGCTCTGCACAATATTGAGAATGCGCTTGGTGCCGTCCTCCATAGAATCAAGAACTTTGGGGAAGTCCGCCTGTAGAAAGTCTAAGTCTATGGCTTCAACCTGGGCTAAGAGCGCCGGTGGCGGCTCGCCATAGACGCTCTGATAGGCTTTGATCAGCTTCAGCAAATCTAAAGCGTAGTCCTTAGCAAAGTTTACGTTGCCCGCAATGAAGGCAAGGGGATTGTTAATCTCATGGGCTACACCTGCAATAAGCTGGCCCAAACTAGACATCTTTTCTATTTGGATGAGCTGGCTCTGAGTTTGAGTCAGCTCTGTCAGTAGACGCTGTAGCTCAGTTGTCTGCTGACGCAGGGCGTCTTCTGCTGCTTGGCGCTGGGTAATGTCCCGCACGATAGCTACGTAGCGATCGGCAATATCTGCCTGAGCGGTTGGCGTAGAGAGCTTAATTTCCAGGGTTTTGGCAGCCAAAGTAACTTTGAAGGGGCCGCTGTCAGGCACAGTCACTCCAGCTAAAAAAGCCGGATCGGGAAATAGCGCTGGCAAAGACTGATTGATTAGCGGTATTCCAGTTGCCTGCAATAGTTCCTGGCTAGCTGGGTTGGCCTGTTGAATCTGCCCCGCTGCATCTAACACCAAAATGCCATCCGCAGCTAAATTAAAAAACTGTTCAGCCTGCTCCCGCGCTTCGCCCAGAGCCGTAATCTGAGGCAGCGTTGTCCAGCCGGCGATCGCTACGCCTACAGCCGCCCCGATTAGCAACACAACCATCAGCAGGTTGACCTGGTTAGTCATTGGCAAGGTTGCCACACGCGCGTGAATCAGCCAGCTAGCCGCGATCGCCCCGCTCAGCAGCCCAATCAGCCCTGCTATCTGCACAATAGCCCAGTCTTGAGCCGCACCAATGATAGGCGACGGCTGGGATGAAGCCAGTTGTGGCCGCTGAGGAAAACGGCCAACAGCCTGAAATAGACCCCAAACGGCCCCTGGCAGCAGCAGACCCAGCAGCAGGTTTTGCCAGCCCCAGGCCCAACCGCCCCCCACAATCACCAGCGTCTCTAAAGCAGCAAAGCCCAGAGAGGTCCAAGGCCAACGGACATAAGCCTGCTGTCGCTGCTGCCACAGCCCAACGTGAAAGAGCGCAAAAGATCCCAGCCAGCCTAAGCCGGTCACAAAAATGATCTGGGTAACATCGCCCCATAAGAGAAAGGCCAGGCTGAGGAGCAGCGTCAGCGTCAGGCTAACGCCTAAGATCCCCTGTCGGGAAATTTGGCTGAAAGCCGCAGGCAGCTGAGCGTCCACGCTGAGCTGATACAAGATGCGAGGCGTATTAGAAACCGCGGTGGCGCAGCTCAAAAGGCTGCCAGAGGCCAGCAAAAAGGTGACAATTAGCGGTGCGCTAGGCCCCCAAAAAGGGCTGGCTGCCACCAGTTGCTCATAGGGTACGTCAGTTCCAGTCATGGGCAGACTCGACCGTAGCAGAATCCAACTGCCTGCCAGGTAAACTAAAGGGATAAGGGCTGCCGCTAAAGGTAAGACCCTGAGCGTGTTTCGAGGAGAGCGGCTCTGCTTTTGTCGCCGATAGCCGCTA
>JAAHIC010000188.1 GCA_010671965.1 Leptolyngbya sp. SIO4C5 | reverse complement strand
TGCTTATTTTCATTAACAAGATAAGCTTGTAAGCCTGAAAGCGTATTGCCATCCACTAAATAGTTTTGTCTCTGCTTTATAAGCTCAGAAGAAGGGACTTCGTCAAAGATATTTCTGTATATCTTTTTGATAGCATTAGCAGCTTCTTGGCTATAGGCTAGCTCTTTACGTAGTTTAGAAAGAGTTCCCCCATCAGCTAAATCATCTCGTCTATCTTGCAACTTGTCAGAAGTGGGGTTTCTATCAAGGATATCCTTATACATAGTATTGATAAGGCTAGTCGCTTCTGAACCATTCGCTAGTTCTTTACGCAACTGTGCCAAAGTTTTCTCACCCGCTTTCAACTCATCGATTCTGATTGAAAGTCTTGTAGAATCAGGATCGCGCCCCAAAATATCTTGATAAGCTTGCTTGATATCTTTTTCGGCTTGAAAAGTATCAAAGATCGAATTAGTTGACCTAAATAGATCCCCTGTATAGTCTATGCTTTTATCAAAAACATATCCATCAATAGTAAAAGGCGTTTTAGGAAATACAAAATGCAGATGAGTTCTATACGATTCACCGCAGCTATCTTCAAAGTAGTTTTCGTGTTCATATAATTTACCTAGTAAATCTCCTTGCTTAACCGACTGACCTTCCTGTAAATGTACACTGTCAGTTGCAAGATGAAGAAGTTTAAATATTCCAGCAGGAGTTTTTAGATGAACCCAAGTTTGCTTTGGTGATCCCGTGCAGATCTCTGTAATAGTTCCATCAGCAGGAGCTAAAATCCTTAAATTCTTAGAGAAGGTTATTGAATCAAAATCGAGGGCCATATTATTGTCGAATGAGCCATGCCATTCCCCAGTTACTTGCCAGTCGCCTGAAGATACATCCCAAGGCAATCTATATAATGCAGCGTAAGCCTTCGATGAGGGTAAGCACAATTGAAGAAATACTGTTCCAACAGCAACAACGCTGCCTGAAGCGATCGCTCTAAAAATTGACATGGGAGATGTACCTAAGAGACTTGAGTGCAAACACTGAAATATTCAGTCAAAAGTAAGTCAAGCTCTTAGCTAATCACCTCGGTATCAACTGAAAGTAATCAGAAATTTCATAGAAGTTATCTAAGTATTTGCAAAAATTTTATACGAAGAAAAATTTGACTATTCTTTACTAAGTTATTGGCCCCTATGTAGTGGCGGTTGGCAGTGGCGGCACAAAGATGATGACAAATCTGGCTGTCACAGGCATAATTCGACGAACAGTCTTAACGTATTCCTCAGCTTCGTTACGCTGACGGAACTGAGCCACCGCGATCGCTCTTAAATCCGGCCAAAGCCGATAAACTACCCAAGGCGTCAATTGCTCTCGATAAGTCATGATTTTGCTAACTTGAAGAAATCCTCATACCTGCTGAAATAAGCCAACAAGCACTGAAACGTTTCCAACCAGTGCGACACTGGTGACAGCCAGCACATTTGTTCAGCGGAAACACCTCTGCCGCACTTGATGCTGCCAACTGATAATCAAAATTCTCTTGAGAGTTTCTGGAATTCTGGAGATCTCAACTAGTAGTAAAGCATAACTAGTAATCAATTACAAGTCATATGACTTCAGAAGGTGAAAAATGCCTTACCCCGGTGGAACTACGACAGCGCATTGGGCTGACTCAGGTACAGCTTGCGATCGCCATTGGTAAAAGTCCTTCAACCATCGCTAAATGGGAAGCCAGAGCTGTGGTTCCCAAAGGTACCCCCTCAGAAATCAAGCGTCTCTGCGAAATCTATTGCTGCACACTCGATCAACTCATCGAAGCGTTTGAAGACATTAAAATTGACTCAGTCGAACGTTAGCCCACACCAGAAACAGGCTAGTTCCCTAGTTTATAGGGTCATAAAAGGACAGAAACCCGTTCGATTATCGCTAAGCCTCGGTTTATCAAATGAGCGATTGTCAGCAACAATATTGCTCAGATCTCAAAAATGCTTGACCTATGCTTTCAGTTCTACGGGCCATCTGTTTAGCCAGTCTTATAATATTACTCAGCATCTCTCCAGCCTTAGCCTCCACTCATGTTTATCAAGAGCGTCCTGGCCAGCTCACCTACCGATCGCAGCAGAGCCTGCGCGATCGCCAAGATCGCGCTTGGCAAGCAGTCTTATTTGAGCGATTTCAAGGCGAAACCTTAGAAGGGGTGTATCTGCGTTTGGTCGGCTATCCGGGCCTGGTCGCGGTTGATCAAACCCAGCCTTTGAGAATTGCCACAGGAACTACCCTAGCCTGGCAGGCTTTACCCGCCCGCGATCGCACCTTGCGAGAGCTGCCTGGCAACGCCGGACAGTACGATCTGCAGACCCCGATCGCTCAGCTTGAGGGTAATATTCCGCTGCAGCTAGAAGTGCCGCTGCAGGGGGGCGGAGTTGCTGAACTGACCGCCGCGCCATTCGTAGTCCGCGAATGGCGATCGCTAGCAGGTACGCCCTTAGACGCTTTGCAAAATGCTGACTAGCGATAGCGGCGTCCGCGCCAGAAAATACCCAGGATGATCCCCACTAGCCGAAAATAGTCCATGCCCACAAACAGGCTAGGCAACGGCAGCAAAGACACCAGCCACAGCAAAATGCCCAAACAGGGCACCAGCGCCCACAGCACGTTGGTGGTAATCAAGACCTGATGCTGAAAGAACCGCTCAAATACGAAAACCGCTAGGGCGCCTATCCCAACGGCGGTAGCAAAGAGCAGCACCGGAAGGAGCAAAGGCAGAGAGGGAGCCAACACACCAAAGAGAATCGGAGCTAATCCCAAAGCTAAGACGGCATCTAATAGCGCTGCGATCGCGGCTGTGACAGCGGCTATCTGGAGCAAAATTAGCCAGGGCAGGTATTTCAAACGTTCTATCGGATTGCGCATGGGAGGAGTCTCTAATTGCAGGTGAACGATCCGGTATGATGCTTTCGACTTTAGCGTTTTAATCTGCAATGACCGCCACAAATCAAGCTTTGCTTTATACCCTGCTGCTGCTGCACTGCCTCATGGGGCTGATTGCGGCGCTAATTGCCCAGCGCAAGCGACTTAACTTCTCGACTTGGTTTGTCTGGGGCGCAGTGGGCGGAACGCTAGCCTTTTTCATGGCCCTAAAGGCGCGTCCTGAAGAATAACAGGGCGGCAAATACCGTACGGGCAGGCTCAGTAGCTTTCCGCCACCGTACGGGCAGGTTGAGCAGGGACGTGATCAATAGGACAGAAAGACTTCCAGCAAAACCTACCCCGGCCAATCCCATCAAAATCTGCCCCAACCCGCTCCTGCTAAAACCGATAGACTTGGCCTTGAATCCACATTTCTATTGGCACAGCTTCACCCCGCCGATTGACGCTGATTTCAACCAGAAAATCTCCGGCTTCGCCAGGCTGCACTGACTGCGCTGCCTGAATCCGATCGTTGATCTCCTGACGCTGAGCCTCAGGAATATAGTAACGCTCCAAACCATAGAGCCAAGGCCCGCCCGTATCACTGATAAAAGCCGGATTGACCGTGCCCCTGAGGGCGACCTGATCGGGGCTAAGCTGAGCAGGGCGATCGCCTGAGATAGCGACTGGCTGCCAGGGCAAAGGTAACTGGCTCTGAGCCTCCGCCGGAGCTTCTAAAGTGACATAAAAAGGAACCTGCCGGGGCAGCGGGCCAAACTCGCCGCGCCGCGCGGCTTGCTCAGCAGTGAAGGTATCCCAACCGTCCAGCTCCGAAAGAGTTTGTGGCCTAGAAATGTCGTAGCTGAGGGTGACGTAATAGCCGCGAAACAGATCGTAAGGATCGACAGGGGCCGTTTGCAAAACAACCCGTTCTCCCGTGGTCTGAATCCAACTGGCCTGCAGCGGAATCAGCAGAATCAGGGCGAGCTGTAGCGCCAGCGGTAGCCAAAACTGCCAGCGTTTCAGGCGATCGCGAACATTTGCTTTACTCATGACCTGACACCCTCCTAGCCGAGAGCCGCCGCAGGTAGCGCTCAAACCAGAGCCCTGCCAAAATCACCAAGATGCCGCACAGACCAAAGGCGATCGACTTCAGCAGCAGCCCGGTTTCATACTCAAACACGCGGCTCAGTACCTGCAACGTCAGCAGCACAGTGCCAAACCAAAAGGCATCACGACGGGCGCGGTGCAGCCCCTGCTGAATACAGCCAACGGCGATGAGAAACAGCAGCAAGTTGAAAACTAGCGTAGCGATCGCGCTCATGGGGCTGACAAACCAGTGGATATAGGGAATAGCCGCCGTCATCAACAAGAAAAAAGCTATCGTCGCGTCCAACCCCGTCCAGCGCCAGGTTGGGCTGGGGCGATCGCGCTGCCCCAGCGCAATCCAGGCCCAAACCGTACAAACTAGAACGATCCCTATTGCCAGACTGCCCAGCCCGTAACGGCCCAAAATTGACCAGTCTACAGGCCGACTATCAGGGCTAGCTGGCTGGCTCCAAACAAAGTAGAAAGCGCCGATATAGTAAAGACTGCCTAGACCAAACACCGACAGCCGCCGCGCCACGGGCTGAAAGAACGGCTCCTCAAATGCTGCATTCGCGTTGACAATTGGCCAGAGGCGATCGCGGTAGGCCCAAAGCAGGGCGTAGGGCACTAAAAATAGGCAAAGCGTCAACACCGGGGAAATGCCATTGGCCAACTGCAGCAGAATAGTCCAGTACGACCCGCCGACAGCGATCGCCCCCAAAGCAAAAATTACTTTGGAGCGACAGCGATAGGCCAGCGGTATAAACAGTCCACCCGCAATCAGCGGCATGGCCTCCAATGTCCAACCCCACTGAATCGCATTTTGCCAAACAGATCCCCACAGTCCTGACCCGTAGCCAAAAATCAAAATCAGCGCCGCTAGGACGCCCAAAACAGTTATCTGCAGGCTGTAGGCCATCAGCCAAATTCCTAAGCTCCAGGCCAAACAGAGGTCGTAAAAGCTGCCGCTGCGGTGGAAAAGCTGTCCCGTCAGCGCTAGATTAGCGCCTAGCAGCAGCGCCCCCAACAGCAGCAGCCCTTGGCCTAGACGACGCTGTCCGGTTTCGGGTTCAGCCCGGTACCATAGCTCAAATCCGGCGATATTAATGCTGAGAAAGGCGGTAATCAATAGCAGCAGCTTCAGATCGCGAGGAATTGCCTGCCAGTTAGCAGCCACGAACGTAATTGCCCCAATTCCTAACAAAACACTGCCTAAACCAATCAAAATGGCCGTGAAGCGATTTTGGGCACTGCTCTCTAGCTGATTCAGCCGATAGCGGTCGGCAATTTGCTGCTGTTGCTCGTCGCTAATGAGGCCGTCTTGCTGCCATTGAGGCAGTTCTTGAGCCAGTTGTTGGCGAAATTTTTCAGATGCCATAGGGAAACCTTCGACCTGACCTTAGTGTGTCAGCGATCGCCAACATCGATCATTTCTCTTATGCCAGCTTAGGCATTGGCTGATAAACCTGCTTACACTGACAGCAGTAACTTCAGAGCGCAGTATGGCAAATAGGGGTTTGGAGACATGGCAAAAATTTCAGCAGTGGTTGCCAGCGCTTGATCGGAGTGTTTGGATTCTGGCAGCAGGCCGCTTGCTGTCTCAAATTGGCATTGGCTTCACCCTATTTTATGCGCCAATTTTCTTTGTCGATCAGGTAGGCTTATCAACCACGCAGGTGGGTTTAGGCATCGGCATTGGGGCGCTAGCCGGACTGATTGGTCGCTTTCTAGGAGGTTCCCTGGCTGATTCCCCGGTTTGGGGTCGCCGTAAGACGCTGTTGTTATCGGCAGGAATCTCAGCGATCGCCGACGTGATCTTGCTCTCCACCTACAACTTCCCCATGTTCGTCTTGGGAAACGTGGTGATGGACTTCGGTGTGGGGCTGTACTGGCCTGCCACTGAGGCGGTAGTGGCCGACATTACGGCGGCGGCGCAGCGCAACGAAGCCTTTGCCATTGTGCGGCTAGCGGATAGCATTGGCTTGGGGATGGGGGTGGTGATGGGCGGGGCGTTAATCTCGCTGACCGGTATGTACCGCGCTCTATTTGCCATTGACGGCGTGACGTTTTTGCTGTTTTTTGGCGTCATCTACTGGGCGATCGCTGAAACCCTCCCTGAGCAGCCGCAAGAAAACAATTTCTTCGACGGTTGGGGGGTGGCGCTGCGGGATTTGAATTTACTGACCTACGTAGCAGTGAATATCTTCTTCACCAGCTACCTGGCCCAGATGCAGAGTACGCTGCCGGTCTACTTTAATAAGTTTGTTTCGGTAGGGGATGCAGGTGAGGGCTTTTCAGAGGCGACATTAAGCGTTCTGTTTACCGGGTATGTGGTGCTGACAGCGCTGTGTCAACTGCCGATTGCTCGGCGGCTAAAAGGCATACCGCTGCCCAGAGCCTTGATGCTGTCGGCCTGTGCCTGGGGCGTCGGCTTTGTCTTTATCTGGCTGGCAGGGACGCTGGCCTCTCTACCGCTGCTGTGGGCGGTGCTGGCGCTGAGTACGATGGCGATCGCCACTGTTTGCTATACGCCCATTTCTTCGGCCATCATCGTTTTTATGGCGCGGGAAGATCTGCGCGGAGTCTATCTGTCAGTGAATTCGATGTGCTGGGCTATGGGCTATTTGATTGGCCCCCCGCTGGGCGGCTGGGCGCTGGATCAGTCGCGGGCCGTTGCAGACGGCTTTTGGATCGGGGCGGCTCTGAGCGTATTGGTGGCGATCGCGATTTTACAGCTTTTAGATCGACGACTAGCCCGTTCGTAAACGCTGAAAGCCGCTGGCTTGATACGGTTTATACATCAGCCTCAATAGCCATTAGGATACAAAGGGAGATAGGGTGTCTAAATTCGCAGCTATCTCAGCTATGCTCTTTTCTGACAAACTCTACTGTCGCTGGCTTGGGGCTTATGCACCTGGAAATTTCTCATCTCTATAAGCAGTTTCCCACTCAGTCAGGGCCGTTAGTGGCCCTTAAGGATATTAATCTGCAGGTGGAGACGGGAGAGCTGGTCTGCGTGGTAGGGGCTTCTGGCTCTGGCAAGTCAACTCTGCTGCGGCTGGTAGCCGGACTGGATCAGCCCACTGCAGGCACCATTGCCGTAGACAGTCAGCCCGTGACCGGACCGGGGGCCGATCGCGGCATGGTGTTTCAGCGCTATACCCTCTATCCCTGGATGACGGTACAGAAAAACGTGGAATTTGGCCTGAAGCTGCAGGGCATTAAGTCGCCCAAGCGGCGCGAAACCGCTTCTTACTACCTAGATGTCGTGGGCCTAACCCAGTTTGCGCAGGCGCTGCCTAAAGAACTCTCTGGGGGGATGAAGCAGCGGGTGGCGATCGCCAGAGTACTGGCTTCTCAGCCTAAAATTCTGCTGCTAGATGAGCCGTTTGGGGCGCTGGACGTGCAAACGAAGGAGCGGATGCAGCAGTTTCTGCTGGAGCTGTGGGAACGAACAGGCATCAGCATTTTAATGATTACCCATGACGTAGAAGAGGCAGTTTTTCTAGCTCAGCGCATTTATGTGCTAACAGCGCATCCAGGGACAGTACAGCGGGAACTCAAGATTGATTTACCCCGCGATCGCAACTATCACGTCCGCCGTCAGCCGCGCTTTCAGGCTTATCGGGAAGACATCACCGATTTGCTGCGGGGCGCTAATTCCGTGGCGGTATCCTGAGACTGGCCGCTTGAGACTGGCAGTTTTTGCGCTCATCAGGCGGATCTAATTATTTGGGCGGATGGGTAAAGCCTTCCGGGAATA
>JAAHIC010000187.1 GCA_010671965.1 Leptolyngbya sp. SIO4C5 | reverse complement strand
TCTCGCCAGCTTGGGTACAGCTGGCGAGGGCGACTAGTAGACGTTTCTTCATGTTTAGCTGAGTAAGATTTACTACGATCGTCTCGCACCCAGATCTAAGTTAGCTCAGTGTTTCCGTGATTGCCGTCTCGTAAATTTACGGAAATTGTTCTTTTTCAGGTTTTTGGAGGGAATCGAAGCGATGATAAATGCCAGTACTTAAACCAAGATTTTTGTATAAATAAACACAAAATCTGTCTCGAAAGTAAAATTCGTTTGCTGGGGCTAATTTTGTCCGCCAAACTGATTTTTGAGGGCTTCAAGGCGGTCGTCATCTAGCTTTTGGAACAGGGGAGGCGGTACGTCAAAAGAGCGCTCTGCCTGAATTACGCTAAAATCTACGGCTGCGTCAAAAGAACTGGTGCGCTCGGTTTCTGAGAGCTTGAGGGCATTGCAGATAGTCTCGGCGGTGAAGGGAATAAAGGGCTGAGCAGCGATCGCGTAGATCCGAATCAAATTGATACAGGTGCGAATCACCAGCGCCGCTTCGTCTTTATTTTGCTTGAACAGCGCCCAGGGGGCACGGATATCAATGTACTGATTGCCTGCTGTCCACAGCGCGTTGAGGGCTTCAGCCGCCTTGCGAAACTCCATTGCCTGCAGATGGCCCGAAATTTTAGCCATCAGCGTCTGACAGGTCGCCTCTAGCTGCTGTTCTGCCTCAGTTGGCTCTCCCCCGGCGGGTACGATGCCTTTAAAACGGGAATTGGCAAACTTCAGAATTCGGTTAACAAAGTTGCCTAGGTTATCTGCCAGCTCTTTATTGACCTTTACCTGTAGCTGCTCCCAGGTGAAGGCTGAGTCGGAAGACTCTGGCGACGAGGCAATCAGGGTATAGCGCCAGTAGTCAGCAGGCAGAATCTCGAGAGCCTGATCTAAGAAGACGCCTCGCTTAGAGCTGGTCGAAAACTTACCGCCATAGTAGTTGAGCCAGTTGAAGCCCTTGATATAGTCCGCCATTGTCCAGGGTTCGCGGGTACCCAAGATCATGGCGGGCCACATGATGGTATGAAAGGGCAGATTATCCTTTGCCATGAACTGGACGTAGTGAACATCCGAGGCATTCTGCCACCAGTCTAGCCAGCTTCGGCCAGCAGCTTCTTCGGCCCAGGCTTTAGTTGCCGCTACGTAGCCGATGGGGGCATCAAACCAAACATAAAAGACCTTATTGTCAAAGCCTTCACGAGGCACAGGCACCCCCCAGCTCAAATCGCGGGTGATGCCGCGACTCTGCAACCCTTCATTTAGCCACTTCATCGCAATTGACTTGGTCAGCATCGGCCAGCTTTCTTGCTGCTCGACCCAGTTGCGCACTTCTTCACTCAGCTTGTCAAGCCGCAAAAACAGATGCTTGCTGGTGCGAACTTCTAGATGGGTGCTGCCCGAAACCGCCGATTGGGGATTGATTAGATCGGTGGGGCTGAGGACTGAGGTGCAGTTTTCACACTGGTCGCCTCTGGCCTTTTCGTAGCCGCATTTGGGACAGGTGCCGACAACATAGCGATCAGGCAAGAAGCGATCGTCTTCGATCGAATAAATCTGGCTAATTTCCTGTTCTTCGATAAAGCCGTTGGCGTCTAGCTGGCGGTAAAAATGCTGGGTTAGCTCGTGGTTTTCCGGGGAAGAGGTGCGGCCAAAATGGTCAAAAGATAGCCCGAAGCGACTATAGACATCGGCCTGTCGCTCATACTGGCGCTTGCAGTAGGCGGCTACATCTAGGTCTGCTTCAAAAGCCGCTAGCTCCGCCGGAGTGCCATGCTCATCCGTACCGCAGATGTAGAGAACTTCTTCCCCTTGCTGGCGCAGGAAGCGGGCATAGACATCGGCGGGCAGCATCGAGCCGACGAGGTTACCCAAATGTTTAATACCGTTGATGTAGGGAAGGGCGCTGGTAATCAGATACCGCATAGTCTCTTTTAACTGTCGATTTAGCCGCTTGCGATCGCAACTCTGCTCGCCTTCAGCTATTCTCTGAAAAGCAAAGAACTGAAAGCGGAGAAACTGCACTAAGTTCCGATCCTAGCAGGTTTGCGCCAGCCTAATAATGAGAGTCACGGCTAAAGCTGGCCTAGGCGTAAATGCAGAGGCCAAATCACCTGTTTGCGATCGCTCAGATCGCCCCAAGCCTGAGCTAAATCGTCTTGAACGAGTTCAACCGGATGAATTTGTCGTCGCCGCAGAAAGCGCTGGGTGGCTGACCAGGTATTGAGATAGCCCAATAGCTGCTCAAACGACCAGGTAGCTTCCATTTGAAACTGAGGTGCTGCAATTGGTTTGAAGGGAAAGCTCATCGTCTGATAGCGATCTTCAATGAGCTGTCGCTCTGGCGGCCAGTAAGGCCCGATGGTTTTGTAATAGAAATGCTGCACAAAGCGATCGACCGTAGGCGAAATCTGCATGAGGGCGTAGCACCAGACCGCAATAATGCCTTTGGGTTTGAGCGATCGCCTCGCTTCTGCATAAAATCGCTCTTGATTGAACCAGTGCAGAGCCTGAGCCGCCGTGATCAAATCAACGGTGCTATCAGCTAGGCCATTGTTTTCAGCCGCGGCGTTTTGATAGATCACCTGGGGATGAGCCTGGGCCTGAGCGAGCTGCGCTTCGCTGGCATCAGTGGCCATTACTTGAGTGAAATAAGGGGTGAGGGCCACCGCCGCCTGACCGCTGCCGGTGCCGCAGTCCCAGGCTAATGTGTGCTCAGGGCAAAGGCTGGCCAGATAGGCAAATAGCGGCTCCGGGTAATGGGGGCGGTATTTGGCGTAGTCAACTGCTTGCGTGGAGAAATAGTCTTTAAAGCCCATCGCCCTAGCCCTTGGCATTTCTCAACTAGATTAGCTGATGGATTAGCGGAGCGGTAAGCTGGGTGACGGTGTCTAAAACAATTTCGGCTCCAGCGGTCTGGAGCTTTTGGCGGTAGGCCGTGGCGTAGTCGGCGGCGTACTGGACATGGGGAGGCAGGATGCCCACCGCAATCCAGCGGCGATCGCTCTGGTGCTGGCGGGCCATCTGTACGGTTTGCATATCCGCAACGGTGTCCCCGGCATAGACAGCCGGGAGGCCCGCCGTCACTCCCTGAGCTTCTAGCTGAGTCACGGTCTGAAACAGGCCGGTTGGATCGGGCTTGCCGGGTGCGTCTTCCATTGCCACTAGAACGGGCTGAGTCAGACCAATGCGGCGTTCTAGAATGTACCGCGCCGATCCCTGGGTCGCGCCGCTGAAAAATCCCCAGGCGATCTGAGTTTGCTGAAGCTGGTCAAAGTAAGCCTGCTCTGCCAGAACTGGCTCTTGAGCAATGTAGCCGTCCCACTGCTCCGGACTTGCCGCTTTCCCCCGGTAGCGCTGCTGAAAAAAGTTGACCAGTTCGTCGTAGCTGAGAGCGATTTGCGAGCGCCCCTGTCCCTGCGCTTCAAAGTAGCGATAAATTAACTCTTGGGAAGCCTGCCAGTCGTTATTCCAGCAGCCTTCACTTTTGAGCTGATCAATATCTGCCGGGGTGGGACGGTACGCATCGGTGAAGTGCTCTACCGTATCGGCAACGGCCCGCCGATAAGAACCGCTAACATCTCGGATGACGCCGTCAATGTCAAAAATAGCGATCGCAGTGTAGGTATCAGCAGAAAACATAGGGAATAGCCATAAACTGAAGCCAATCGAGAGCTGAGTTGCCAACTTTTGGCGGTGGGAGACTTCACGGTTGAAGCTGTGAATCTACGATAATATAGAGGACTGTAATGTTTTAGGTGGTCTATTGAATGGAGGTCTCATTGTCGCGATTTATCTTAAAAGTTCTTTGGTTAGAGAAAGACGTTGCCCTGGCTGTGGATCAGGTTGTAGGTAAGGGAACCAGCCCGCTGACGTCCTATTTTTTCTGGCCCCGCAATGATGCGTGGGAGCAGATCAAAACAGAGCTTGAGTCCAAAAGCTGGATTACCGAAGAAGAACGGATTGAGCTGCTAAACAAAGCAACTGAAATTATTAACTATTGGCAAGAAGAAGGGAAGACCCGGCCCATGTCTGAGGCCCAGTCTAAGTTTCCTGAAGTCGCCTTTACAGGTAGTTCGTGATATTTGTTGGTTTTTAGATACGCAGGGAGGGGTTTGGCTTGCCAAACCCCTCTTTGGGTTAGAGGCGATAAATTCCGGCTAGCTGAGACGGGTTCCGGTGATCTAACGCCTGAAATTGCTGGCGATCGCAGGGGTGAGGCTAAACCATCCCGCCTGCGGCCTGCAGCCGCGCCCTAGCCCGCTTCAGGGCTTGAGCTGCCCGAATTTTGTCCTGACGATCTTCGTCAGAAACTTGCTCTAGGCGCTGCTCTGCCTGCTTGAAAGCAGCTTGGGCATCGTCTTTGCTGATGCTGTCGCCGCGCTCAGCCCCGTTGACTAAGATAGTCACTTCGTCATTTTCAACCTCAGCGAAGCCGCCCATTAGGGCGATCGCAATCCAGTCTTTCTCAGCTCGCACGCGCATGACGCCAATGTCTAAGGCAGAGAGCAGCGGCGCGTGACCGCCCAAAATACCTAGCTGACCCGTGGTGCTAGGCAAAATGACTTCTTCTGCTTCGGAGTCCCAAACCGTTTTGTCGGGAGCAATGACCCGAACCGTTAATGCCATGTCTTGCTTTTAATCCTCAAATGCTGTGCTAACCATGCCATAGGGGTTTGGCACGCCAAACCCCTACCTAATTGAAGATGAGGCTTGACTAGCTCTCAGACTTCATCTTTTCGGCAGCTTCGCGCACCTGATCAATGCCGCCTTTGAGATAGAAGGCTTGCTCAGGAATATCGTCTAGCTCACCGTCCAGGATCATGTTGAAGCCTTTGATGGTGTCGTCTAGCTTCACGTACTGACCGGCCAGTCCGGTGAAGACCTCAGCGACGAAGAAAGGCTGAGACAAGAACTTCTCAATCTTCCGCGCCCGCGCTACTGTCAGGCGGTCGTCTTCAGAAAGTTCATCTAGGCCGAGGATGGCAATGATGTCTTGCAGTTCCTTGTAACGCTGCAGCGTAGACTGCACGGCACGAGCGGTTCTGTAGTGCTCTTCTCCTACAATGTCAGGCTGCAGCATGGTGGAGGTAGAGTCTAGGGGATCGACCGCCGGATAAATACCCTTAGAAGCTAAACCTCTAGACAGTACCGTGGTAGCGTCTAGGTGAGCAAAAGTAGTCGCCGGAGCTGGGTCAGTCAGGTCGTCTGCCGGAACGTAAACGGCCTGAATTGAAGTAATGGATCCTTCCAGAGTCGAGGTGATGCGCTCTTGCAGGGTCCCCATCTCAGTACCGAGGGTGGGCTGGTAGCCTACCGCCGAAGGCATCCGGCCTAGCAGCGCTGATACTTCAGAACCCGCCTGCACAAAACGGAAGATGTTGTCGATAAACAGCAGTACGTCCTGCTTGTTGACATCACGGAAATACTCGGCCATAGTCAGCGCTGAAAGGCCCACTCGCATCCGCGCTCCGGGCGGCTCGTTCATCTGACCATAAACCAGGGCTACCTTAGACTCGCTGAGGTTTTCCTCGTTGATAACCTTGGATTCAATAAATTCGTTGTAGAGGTCGTTGCCCTCACGGGTGCGCTCGCCCACGCCGCCGAACACGGATACGCCACCGTGCTCTTTAGCAATGTTGTTGATCAGCTCTTGAATTAGAACTGTTTTACCGACACCCGCACCGCCGAACAAGCCAATCTTGCCGCCTCGACGATAGGGCGCTAGCAGGTCAATTACCTTGATGCCGGTTTCAAAAACAGCCGGTTTGGTTTCCAGTTCGACCAGCTTGGGAGCATCGCGGTGGATTGGAGAGGTGGACTCGGTGTCAACCGGGCCTTTTTCGTCAATTGGCTCGCCGAGGACGTTGAAAATGCGTCCCAGGGTGCCTTTACCCACGGGAACCGAAATAGGAGCGCCGGTATCGACAACTTCCATACCGCGAACTAAACCATCTGTTGAACTCATCGCCACAGCGCGCACCTGAGAGTCTCCCAGGAGCTGCTGTACCTCACAAGTTACAGAAACTTCTTGTCCGATCGCGTTTGTACCCGATATCTTGAGGGCGTTGTAGATTTGTGGCAGTTGGCCGCTGGGGAACTCAGCGTCCACAACGGGGCCAATAATCTGAACGATGGAGCCGGTATTCGTCTTTTCTGCAGTGGTGACCATGCTTGCGCCTATCTCGTGACTAGCTGTTCTAGCGACTTTCTTAAGATTGTTTTACGTTCCAAAGTGCCACATTACAGATTATCACCAAGCGGTTCCCAGTAGAAGGCAGGATTCTCGATTGCTCAACCCGGATTGCCAATTAGGACAAAAGCGGCCCAGTCTCGCGGATTGGGATGGTTTGCTTTCGTGTGCAACATGGCCTGCCGCAGCGCGTGAGCTTTACCACGACCTGCAAAGAGCTGTTGATAAAAAGCGACCATGAGTTCAGCCGTCGGCGCGTCGGGAACCGCCCATAGGGACACCACCGTACTTTTGGCTCCTGCTCCCAGCAGCGATCGCGCTAAGCCGACTACCCCATCGCCAGTAATCTCCCCCAGTCCGGTATCGCAGGCGCTCAGCACCACTAAATCGGCTTTGAGGTCAAGGGCGGCAATTTCAGGCGAGGTTAGCCAGCCATCGGCTGTGGTGGAGGGAGCCAAAGCGATCGCTCCTGGATTTTGTAGCTGGGTGAAATCTGCAGTGGGCAAATTCAGGTCTAGCAGGCCGTGGGTGGCCAAGTGGATCAAGGGGGCCTGTTCCATCTGCGCTGCCACCCGCGTTTCTGTCGCCATTTCACCTAAAAGCGCATCTGTCTTTAAAAGCTGGGCAATGGCGATCGCTTCTTGCTCAGCCCCTAGCAAAGGCGGTAGCTGCTGAGGCGTGTCACCGGGTGACAGGGCTAGGCTAGGCATTACGGGATTACCGACAATTAAGGCAGAGGCGCTGGCCGCACTAGCGTTTGACTGGCTCACGGCTAAAAGCTGAATTGAGGGGGCGATCGCGAGGGTGTGGTGCTCTATGAGGGCGGTTTCGTCGGCTGCTTGTAGGGCGGCAAACGGTACCAGAAACAAGGCTTCGTGCGGAATTAGAATGACCTGTGCTTCCGGATTGGTGGGTAGCCAGTCCTGAATGGGGGCAATCAAAATCTGATGCAACCGCTGCAGCGGCTCGCCTATTTCAGCTGCTTCAGCTAGAGGAGCGACCTGAATACTGCGCCAGAGACCGCGATCGCCTGCTAAATTACGACGGCTTTGGGCAATCAGGCTTTCTAGGGGCAGTTCTAAATCTGAAATAGCTTGCTGCTGAAAATGTAGTTCTCCAGTGGGCTGTATTACCCAGATGAAAAGCTGAGCGGTTTGCCCCCGCTGTTTTGCCTGAAACTTGAACTTGAAAGTATCCTCTGGCACTAGGGTATATTCCACCAAAGTAGCCTGTTGCTGCTGCGCGACTGCCTGGAGGTCAGCATAGGCGGCGGTAGTCCAGTCGTTACGGGACGGATTATCAGCAGCCACCAAATCAATCAGCGCCTGAGCGCGACCTTGCTCAGCCACCTCTAACGCTTTGGCATAGTTAGTCTGGGCTACGAGAACCTGCTGCAGCAGATTGTAGGTGTGAACCTGAGTGTCAAGGACTGAAATGGTGTAAAGATCGCTCAGATTTTGACGCAGGTTCACCAAGATATCAATTGCCCGCTGCAGCATGGTTTCTGCTTCATCTAGACGATTCGCCCCCAGCAGCGCATGGCTACTTTGGT
>JAAHIC010000186.1 GCA_010671965.1 Leptolyngbya sp. SIO4C5 | reverse complement strand
ATACCGCAGCCGCTGCTCAGCCACTCCAAGCCGCAGCGTATATTCCAGCGTAAATAAGGCCAGAATTGTGCGATCGGCTATAGTCAGCAGCCGCTGCAGCGACTCAGAAATGGGGTAGGTTTCAATAATAAAGATGGCCGCTGAGAGCAAAATCAGGGCGGCAATGACAAAATTGACCACTTTTCCCACTCGAGTCGTGGTGTCTTCTAGATAAAAGGCAATCTGCTGGCGGAGCGACATAGTTTTGATTGGCTGACAAGATGCCTGTGGGCGGCATTTCGCGGAGAGGAAAGGTGGGCTAAGATGGCGAAGCACTTGTGAACGGTGGCGAGGCAGGGAAAGCCCGGTGAAAATCCGGCGCTGTGCCGCAGCTGTGATGGAAAAGGCAGGAGTTTTGAATTCTTGGTTTTAAGTTTTGAATTTGACTGGCTTAAAGCCGAAAATACACCTGTTTCCTCAGTCAGAATGCCTGTCTGTCACTTTTTCACTCTACTTCCTGCGTTGCACAGGAGCGGAGTTTTGAGATGATAACTTTGAACAGTATTCTGCAAGCTTCAGCCGGGGCTGAGGCAGCTAAAACGTACTTACAGCCAGATTTGCCCCAGCGGCGCCCTTTACTTCTGGTGGGGCATGGTAGCCGTGATGCCGATGGCCGCCAGCGGGTGCTTGACTTGGCGGCAGCGTATCAGACTCTTGATACCTCTAGACCCGTGATTCCCTGCTTCTTGGAGCTGACGGAACCCACTATCCAGGATGGGGTCGATCGCTGCGTGGAACAGGGCTTTACCGATATCTCCGTTTTGCCGGTGCTGCTATTTGCTGCCCGACACAACAAATTTGACGTTACGAATGAACTCGATCGCGCCCGGCAGCGTCACCCCCAGGTCACATTTCACTATGGACGGCATTTCGGCATTGCGCCAGAAATTTTGGATTTGTGGCGATCGCGCTTAGCCCTGCTCGACCAACCTGAGCACAATCCGATGGGCATCAGCCGGGAAGAGACGGTGCTGCTGTTTGTCGGACGGGGGGCCAGCGATCCAGATGCCAACGGGGATGTCTACAAGCTGGCCCGCATTCTCTGGGAAGGCAGCGGCTATAAAACGGTTGAAATCTGCTTTGTCGGCATTACTCATCCGCGACTAGATGAGGGCTTTGCCCGATCGCGCCTCTATCAGCCCCGGCGCATCATCGTGCTGCCCTACTTTTTATTTACGGGCGTTTTGGTCAAGAAAATTTTTGCGATCGCCCAAGCGCAGCAGGCTCAATTCCCAGATATAGAGCTAGCCTGTTTGCCGGAAATGGGGCTACACCCTGCTCTAATGCAGGTGATGCGGCGGCGGGAGATAGAAACGCAGCTCGGCCAGGTGCAGATGAACTGTGAACTTTGTAAGTTTCGGCTAGCCGCCGCTGAGCAAAACGGTGCGACCCACGGCCATCACCATCACGGACACGGACAGACTGCCGCCCATAGTCACCCTCATGCCCACGACCACGAGCACCCAGTCGCAGACCCCTATGCCCAACCTGAGCAATACCATGAGCGGGCTTGGCAAATACCTTAAACCCACAGACTTTCAACTATGACTGATTTTGCTGTCGGCGATCGCGTCCGCATCGCCACTCTCCCCCCTTACATCAAAACCGCAGATACCATGCCCATGCTGCGTCCCCCCGATCTGGTGCAGATTGGCGAAGAAGGAACCATCGTCGATCGCCGCCCCGGCGGCTATTGGGGCGTCAAGTTTGAACGCGGCACCTTTCTAATCGATAGCCAATATATAGAGGTGGTTCTAACCCATCAGGACGATAGCGCAGACTAACTCTAAGGGAGGCGGAGATGCGGCATCTCTCTGTCTCCCCTTCCCCGCATTAGCCTAATTCCCTTAACTGAAGCTCCCCTCTCCGGCCATACCCTATGAAGTTGGGTAGATAACCGCCCAAGGATGCTGGTGGAGTGAGTTACAATTATTAAGCATTTGTAACGGGATTTTGCTAAATCGATAAATCCCGTTAATTCATCTTGCTGAACAATCTTACCTTCCAGGTCTTGGAACCATGACTCTGCCTATTCGCAACGTTGCTATCATTGCCCACGTTGATCACGGTAAAACGACCCTTGTCGATGCCCTGCTCAAACAGTCAGGTATTTTCCGTGAAGGCGAAGATATTCCTGACTGCGTCATGGATTCCAACGACCTAGAGCGGGAGCGCGGTATTACTATCCTGTCTAAAAATACGGCGGTTCACTACGGCGAAACGCTGATCAATATTGTTGATACGCCTGGACACGCCGACTTCGGCGGCGAAGTCGAGCGAGTATTGGGCATGGTGGATGGCTGCATCCTGATTGTGGATGCCAACGAGGGGCCAATGCCTCAGACCCGCTTCGTTTTGAAAAAAGCCTTAGAGAAAGGGCTGCGTCCGATTGTCGTCGTCAACAAGATTGACCGCCCGCAGGCTGAACCTTATGGGGCGATCGATAAAGTTTTAGACCTGTTCTTAGAACTGGGGGCTGACGACGATCAGTGCGAGTTTCCTTACCTGTTTGCCTCTGGCCTGAGTGGCTATGCCAGAAAGGATCTAGACGACACCAACGGAGATATGCAGCCGCTGTTTGAGGCTATTTTGGATCACGTGCCGCCGCCGATCGGCAATGTGGAAAAGCCCTTACAGCTTCAGGTAACGACCCTAGACTATTCCGAGTATTTAGGCCGGATTGTGATTGGTAAAATTCACAACGGTACAGTTAAAGCGGGTCAGCAGGCGGCTTTAATCAAAGAAGATGGCTCTGTCGTCAAGTCCAAAATCACCAAGCTGATGGGCTTTGAAGGGCTGAAGCGAATTGAAATTGAAGAAGCTTCGGCGGGCAACATTGTGGCGATCGCCGGTTTCGCAGATGCCAACATCGGCGAGACGGTGGCCTGCCCTGACAATCCGGCAGCGCTACCGCTGATCAAGGTAGACGAGCCGACGCTGCAGATGACCTTTGCCATCAACGACTCACCTTTTGCCGGTCAAGAAGGCGACTATGTGACTTCGCGCCAAATCCGCGATCGCCTGATGCGCGAACTAGAAACCAACGTGGCGCTGCGAGTCGAGGAAACCGACTCCCCCGATCGCTTTGCGGTTTCTGGGCGAGGCGAGCTGCACCTCGGCATCTTGATTGAAACCATGCGCCGCGAAGGCTATGAGTTTCAGGTATCTCAGCCCCAGGTAATTTACCGCGAAATTAACGGTCAGCCCTGTGAGCCTTATGAGCTATTGGCTCTAGACGTCCCAGAAGACGCGATGGGCGGCTGCATCGAGCGCATCGGCCAGCGCAAGGGCGAAATGCAGGATATGCGCGTCACCGGAGACGGACGAGCTACTTTAGAATTTGTGGTTCCGGCTCGTGGCCTGATTGGCTTTCGGGGCGAGTTTATGCGCCTGACCCGGGGCGAGGGCATCATGAACCACAGCTTCCTGGAGTATCGGCCTATGTCGGGCGAAGTGGAAACTCGCCGCAACGGGGTGCTGATTTCCTTTGAGGAAGGGGTGGCGACGTTCTATGCCCTGAAGAACGCGGAAGATCGCGGCGTCTTCTTCATTGAGCCGGGAACTAAAGTTTACCGGGGCATGATTGTGGGCGAAAACAATCGACCCCAGGATCTAGAACTGAACCTCTGTAAAACCAAGCAGCTCACCAACCACCGCTCGGCTACGGGGGATGAACTCGTGCAGCTTCAAACTCCGGTAGACATGAGCCTGGAGCGGGCCTTGGAATACATCAGCGCCGACGAGATGGTAGAAATTACCCCCGAATCTATCCGCCTGCGCAAGATCTCCAAGAAGCTAGCCCGTCGCTAAAGTTTCTCAGGTTCCAGTTCCTCTCAGCTCCCAGGGTTTCTGCGGAAACCCTGGGAGCTGCTATTTTTTCCTTAATAAACTGGTAGTCTTTCTCAGGGATTAATTATCCGCTCTACCTGAATTTGAACGTGGGTAAAGGCGAGTGGCGACACGGTACCCGTTGTATAAACTTGTTCTGTCCTATACTGTGTATCTGAAAGATCGCGAAAGAGATAAAGCTGTTGATGCTTCAAATCCACAACCCAGTATTCAATAATTCCAGCTTTAGCATAGATGTCTTTTTTCTCAGTCAGGTCTTTGCTGAGTGTCGTATTTGAGAATTCGATCAGCCAAAAAATATCCTCTGGATAGGGATGATGGCTAAGGTAAACCGATCCCTGTGGCTTAACAACCGCTAGGTCTGGAACGGGTTCAGAATCGTTAGGCAGCGTGATGGGATGGGCTTCCCGAATTTTAGCGGCAGCGCCCAAGAGCGATCGCAGATAGTCCCCCACTTCGCTGTTGGCATAAGCATGGGGTTCTCCTTCAGGTGGCATAACGACGAGATCTCCCTGCAGCAGTTCAATGCGCGTGTCATCAAACAGTCCCGCCGCGATCGCCTGATGATAATGTTCGACTGTCCATTTATAGGTTGTTAGGGTCATAGCAACTTGCCCGCAGTATCCTGTCGCCAGGGAGTTTTCAACCTAAAGCGATTGAGGCGATCGCCGTTTTTAGTAGCAATACCTTCTAAAGCTATGAAGATCATAGCTATTTTCTCAAGTATGGCTTTCATCACAAAGCAGCTCAAAACCACCCTCTGATAGATTCAAACTGGCCCACGCCTCAGTACAATCCTGTCATTTGTAAATTGCGACACACGAAGGGTTAGTTGTGGAAGACGTTTCTTTATCCATTGCCTGGGAGCGCGTTGCTTCCATGACGCAGTATGCTTTGCGGCTCCTGCCAGGAATTGTGCTCGGCATTATTGTATTTGCTATTTTTTGGATTATTGCGCGTATTGTTCGGAGTTTGATTCGGCGTTTTTCCCATCGACGGCGATCGCGCAATGTGGCCTTAGTACTGGCGCGCCTGATCCAGAGCGGCATCATTTTGTTAGGCGCATTAGTCGCCTTGTCGATTGTTTTCCCTTCCTTTGGCGCTGGCGATCTGTTTCAGCTTTTGGGGATTGGTGGTGTCGCCATTGGCTTTGCCTTCCGTGATATTCTGCAGAACTTTCTAGCTGGTATCTTGATTTTGCTGACGGAGCCTTTTCAAGTTGAAGATCAAATTGTCTACAACGACTTTGAAGGTACGGTCGAGAAGATTCAGACCCGCGCCACGACTATTCGCACCTACGACGGTCGCCGCGTGGTCATTCCCAACGCCGAACTGTTTACCAACGCCGTCACGGTGAATACCGCCTATGAAAAGCGACGGCTGCAGTACGATATTGGCATTGGCTACGGAGACGACATCGATCAGGCCAAACGGCTGATTTTAGACGTGCTAAGCAACGATCAAGATGCCCTGCAAGATCCAGGGCCAGAAGTGCTCGTAGTTGACCTAGCCGGGAGTACGATCAACCTGCGTGCCCGCTGGTGGATCAAGCCCCCCCGCCGCGCTGACGCTCTCAGCACTCAGGATCGGATCTTAGCCCGCATTTGCGCGGTGCTGACGGAAAACGGCATCGATATGCCCTTCCCCACCCAGCAGATTCTCTTCCACGACCAGACAGAAGAAACCGACGGCGATCGCTCCCGGCAGCGCGAAGGCTGGCCTGCTGGCCCAGGGGACACGCCTAAACGCCGCGATTTAGCCGGAGCGCTGCGGGCGAGCCGCTCATCAGACAACGGACAGCACTAATTCTCTGAGGGACTAGCCGCTTAAAACCAGTCGTCATCGCCCCCTTCGTCTTCATAGCGATAGTCAGCGTAGGGGTAGTCACTACGGACAACATAGCCCTCTTCGTCATAGCGATAGGATTCTGTCGCCGGCTCTTGCCAGCGGGCCGGACGCAGACTGGGATCCCAGGTCATCCGCACTGTCAGCATAGAGGAATCATCAGAACGGGCGATCGCGGCTTGTCCCTCAGCGCTGAGCTTGAGGCCAAATTCCACCTCAACCTGAGACGGCTGTTCGTCTAAGGTATCTAAAGTTTCCACCACTAGCTGCGCCATATTACGCATCGTATTCATGGCGCTATTGATTGCCGCCGCTGAGCGTTCAACCTGATCGGTTCTGACTAAGGCAGCCGGATTGTCGATCGGCGCAGTTGGCGTAAACTCCACTAAAATAGGCGCGTCTTCATCAAGTTGGAAACGGGGCATAAATTTCAGACCGAATCAAAACAATCAGCGTCATACCGTTCTCTCAAAATAGCCTATCTTGACGGCTACCCAGGTAAAGCAGGCGATCGCCCAGGAATATCTTTGCCCTCGCTGCCTAGAATGAGAACATTAGCCTAGGTCGAAGAGGCAGGCATGTTAGAAGTTGTCACCACCGCGCTTGAAAGCCAAGACTACCGCCGCGCCGCCGAACTACTGCAGCAGTGGCGGCAGCAGTCTCCCCAAGATCCTTGGCTGAAGCTTTGTATTGGTCAGTATCAGGAAGGGCGGGGGCAGCTAGAAGCCGCCGCCAAAACCTACCGCCAAATTTTGCAGAAATCAACCCACCCTAAAATACTGGCTCAGGCTAGGCAGGGGATTGAGCGGCTCACTGCCCGTCAGGCTGCCCAGCAGGAAGCGGCCAAAGCCTCTGCCAAAGCCGCCCCCGACAGTCAGGATACAGGCTTGCTGCTTTTAGAACCCGTAGCGGCTCAGCAGCGAGCGACAGCGGCCCAGGGGTTAGCCCAGGTGATGCAGATAGATGCGTACACGGCGCGAATGCAGTTGCCCAGCAAAAGCTGGCGAGTTTACCGCGTCGGCAATATGGGGGAACTGCGCTACTTGGAACAGGCGCTGACAACGGCGGCGACGCCGGCTTTTTGTGCCAAGCTAGCGGATATTAATCAAGGTCAGGTGTTTCGGGTCAGCTTCTTGCGGGCGGTAGAGCCACAGGTGAAGGTGGTCTGCCAAAGCGCTAATAATCAGCTTGGCACCATTGCCTTTGACTGGTCAGAGGTGAGCCAGTGCGTGGTGGGAGCGCTGCCGATTTTTGAGCAGGTGGTGGATCTAGGCCCTTGGGGCAAGCTGCAGCGCAAGGAGAAGACCCAGGACTATGCCCAGGTTTTAGACCTGCATCTGCACCAGCGGCGATCGATTTTGCGTCTGTGCGATCGCACCTATCAGTTCAAATCGGGCGATCCCCTCAGCACGCAAACCAGCCCTGACTTGCCTCAGGCAACGACTCGCCCCCGTTGGAATGCCCTCAGCCAGCATATTCAGGCGCAGCTCACCTGTCCTCTGCAATCTGGCTTTACGCCTTTTGCCGAAGGGGCGATGGAATATATTGACCTGCTATCTAATTTTCCCGCCCATATCGACCTGATGCGAAAGCGGCCCAGCAACTGGGATGCTGCCTTCCAGCTCTATAGCGGTCTCCACTTTCTGCAGCATCAGAATCACCGCTCTGGATTGGCAATTTAATCTGCAGCTTGGTGAGCGATCGCCAGTTTCAGCTTCTGCCAGGAGCTGATCTAGATTCCATCGTTAGACCGAACAAGCGACCGGCACTGTAAGCTAAGTTCTCAATAAACCTGCATTTAGGAGAAATTTATGAGCGTTAAGTTTACAGTGCCTTCAATGGTGTGTGACGGCTGCACTGAGACAGTAGCCGAGGCAATTACCAAAGTAGACGGCAAGGCCAAGGTCAATATCGATTTAACATCCAAAGAAGTTATGGCTGAAACTGAGGCCAGTGAAGCTTCAATTCGGCAGGCCATTCAAGCAACTGTGTGTCCAGTTGCTTGAATGGCCTGCCGAATTGAAGCTTCACTA
>JAAHIC010000185.1 GCA_010671965.1 Leptolyngbya sp. SIO4C5 | reverse complement strand
GAGCGAAAATCGCTGACCGCCAAAAGTTTCGATTACGTAGTGCTCGCGGCCCTGACCGCTTTCAACTTTGACTTCAGCTTTATCAAGCAGAACTGAAGCAGTTATAATCTCAACTTCACGGCCTCCTTTGCCATCCGAGGTTTGGGGCAGTCGCACAACGCCGCCGCGCTCGGTAATTAGCTTGGTTTCAGCAATGATGCCGTCTGCATCAATGCGATCGCCGTTTTTCACCACAGGTTCAGCGCCAGGTGGCAGGTTGTAAACCTCGCCGGAGAGTACCCAGAGCAGTCCACCCCGCTGGGCTAGGCGAGTTGTATTCCCCTGCCGGTCTTTCTTCTCTTCCTGCTGCAAACCGTCAAAGAGGACTTCGCCCGACAGATCGGAGGTTACGTCTTTGCTGGCTTTCTCGGTAACCTTGCGCACCCGGCTCATAGAAGGCATTTCGGCTAGGAGCTGCCCTTTCTTCACCGCTTCACCGTCTCGCACAAACAGGGTGGCCCCCTGCGGCAGACCGAAGCTCTGGTTTTTGCCGGAGTCTGTTTCTACCTTGATATCGGCGCTCTTAGACTCAATTACAAAGGCGTCATCTCCATGCCGGGTTCTAAACGCCCGCGTTCTCAGCCGTTTTTCTGGAAACTTAACTTTACCGTCAGCTTTGGCAAAAATTTCAGGTGCTTTCTCGCCGGTAAAGACGCCCCCGGTGTGGAACGTCCGCATGGTGAGCTGGGTGCCCGGCTCTCCAATAGACTGAGCCGCGATGATGCCTACTGCTTCACCTAGATCCACCATATGAGAGTGGGCTAGGCTCCAGCCATAGCAGTGCTGACAGACTGAACGGGCTGCTTCACAGGTCAGAGCCGAACGAACTTCTAGTTCCTCTACGCCAGCCTGGGCAATCACTTCGGCTAGATCATCTGAGATATCCTGATTGCGCTCAGCAATCACCTCACCCGTTTTGGGATGAAGCACATCTTTAGCCAGTACGCGGCCCAGCAGGCGATCCTGGAGCGGAATCTGCACGCGATCGCCGTCAGTCATGCTGGTGAGGGGAATGCCTCGCTCAGTATTACAGTCCAGCTCGCGAATAATCACATCCTGGGACACATCCACCAAACGGCGGGTGAGATAGCCAGAGTCTGCTGTTCGCAGCGCCGTATCAACCAGACCTTTGCGGGCACCGTAAGAGGAGATGACGTACTCAGTGACTGTCAAACCCTCACGGAAATTGGTCTTAATGGGTAGGTCAATAATTTCTCCCTGCGGATTGGCCATCAGACCGCGCATTCCTACTAGCTGGCGCACCTGGGAAATGTTACCTCTCGCCCCAGAAAAAGCCATCATGTAGACCGAGTTCAGCGGGTCGTTGGATTTAAAGTTGCGAACAACCTCGTCCTTCAGCTCCTCACTGGTGCCATTCCAGGTATCAATTACTTTTTGGAAACGCTCAACCTCGGTGATTTCCCCTCGCGTATAGCGCTCTTCCGTGGCGCGAATGTCTTCTTCGGCAGCCTCCAGCATTTCCTTCTTCTTGGGAGGTACCTGCAGGTCAGCTACGCTGATAGACACCCCGGCCCGCGTAGCGTACTTGAAGCCTAAATCTTTTACCAGGTCAGCCATTTGCGCTGTCCGGGCCGTGCCGTAGTTGGCAAACGACCAGGTGACAAGCTTTTTCAACTGCTTTTTGTCAATTATTCGATTGCGAAACAGTATGGGAGTAGACTGCTTGGAACCTTGCTGCTCTGACATCTTTATTTCCTTGCCCTTCGCTCTGTTCTGTTCAAAGGTATTGTTCTAGACAAGCCACTTCAGCGGTTTGCGTTAGCTAGCTAATGCGTCGTGAATAGTTTTGTTGTAGATGATGCGGCCAGGGGTCGTCCGCACGTACTGAGAAATGATCTGGCCCTCAGCGTCTTCGCGCACCCGGCGATCGCTGTACTCCCGCATGACAATACCGTCACCGCCTTTTTCTTCCTTGACTAAGGTTTCAGAGCTGTCTGTCTCGACGGGCCCGTCAAATCGCAGCCAAACCTTAGCGTGTAGATCTACCAGTCCCTGCTCATAGGCAATAATGGCGTCTTCCATGCTGGAAAAATAGCGTCCCGCTCCCTTCTGCTGATAGGGATTTTCAGCTGTGAGATAGTAGCAGCCTAAAACCATGTCTTGGCTAGGCGTAATGATCGGTCGTCCCGTTGCGGGAGATAGGACGTTGTTAGAGGCCAGCATGAGCAGCCGGGCTTCAGACTGAGACTCTAGTGAGAGCGGTACGTGCACCGCCATCTGGTCGCCGTCAAAGTCAGCGTTGAAAGCCGGGCAGACCAGCGGGTGAAGCTGAATTGCTCGCCCCTCTACCAGAATGGGTTCAAAAGCCTGAATTCCCAGACGGTGCAGCGTCGGTGCTCGGTTGAGCATCACGGGATGGCTCTCAATTACCTCTTCTAGTACGTCCCAAACCTGGGGATCATTGCGCTGAATCAGCTTCTTTGCCGCCTTGATGTTATTCACCAAACCCTGACGAATCAGACGGTGAATAACAAAAGGTTGAAACAGCTCGATCGCCATCTCGCGCGGTAAGCCACACTGATGAATCTTCAGTTTAGGACCAACAACAATGACCGAACGACCGGAATAGTCTACGCGCTTACCCAGTAGGTTTTGGCGGAATCGCCCTTGCTTACCCTCAATAATGTCTGAAAGAGACTTAAGCGGGCGGTTGTTCGCGCCTACGACAGTGCGACCGCGACGACCGTTATCAATCAGGGCGTCTACCGCTTCCTGCAGCATCCGTTTTTCATTCCGAACGATAATCTCAGGAGCTAAGATTTCCTGCAGGCGGGCTAGGCGATTATTGCGGTTAATTACCCGGCGATAGAGATCGTTGAGGTCAGAAGTGGCAAAGCGACCGCCATCGAGCTGCACCATAGGCCGCAGATCCGGCGGAATCACCGGAATTACGTCCAGTACCATCCAGTCAGGCCGTGAGCCGGTTGCCACAAAGTTGTCAATCACCCGCAGCCGCTTGATCAGCTTGGCCCGCTTTTGTCCCTTAGCGGTGGTGATATCTTCCCGGAGCTGCTCAGCCACACCTTCTAGATCAAGATCTTCTAGCAGGCGTTTCAGCGCTTCAGCGCCAATGCCGACCTCAATGCCCACCAGCTGAGACTCTTCGTCATAAAGCTGATCTTCGATCTCCATCCACTGCTCTTCAGTCAGCAGTTGCTTATAAGAGAGATTTTCCGCATTGCCCGCATCTAAAACAACATAGGCATTGAAATAGACAATTTGCTCGACATCTCGCAGCGGCATGTCCAGCAAAATAGCCATATAGCTGGGAATGCCCTTGAGATACCAAACGTGAGTTACGGGCGCAGCCAGCTTGATATAGCCCATACGGTGACGCCGCACTCGCGACTCAGTCACCTCAACTCCGCAGCGCTCACAGACAATGCCCCGGTGGCGCACCCGCTTGTATTTACCGCAGTGGCACTCCCAGTCTTTAGCCGGCCCGAAAATGCGCTCACAAAAGAGGCCATCCATTTCAGGCTTTAGCGTACGGTAGTTAATCGTTTCTGGCTTAGTGACTTCTCCCACAACCATGCCATTGGGCAGCGTACGCTCTCCCCACTGGCGAATTCGCTCTGGAGAAGCTAAACCGATTTTGACGTAGTCAAATCGCTGTTCTAGCTTGGGCATTCTGGGCAACTTCCTTTCGACTAAATGCTTAACGCAGTGAATAGAGGGATGGGGAGGAGGCAGTGAATCCCTCCTCCTGGCTGAAGAAACCTATTCCGAGACTTCTTCTAGTTCTTCGCGGGTGATGGATTCATAAGTTGGCCGTGACGGCGTTCGACGATTGCTGACATCGGCCATCAGATCAACCTCAATATCGCGGCTGGTACCGTCCTCGCGAGTCTCCAGCTTGTGCACAGCAATGTCTAGACACAGAGACTGCAGCTCTCGCATCAGTACCTTGAAGGACTCTGGCGTTCCAGGTCGGGGAATCGCTTTGCCCTTAACAATTGCATTGAGCGCCTCATTACGTCCCTGCATATCGTCTGACTTGACCGTCAGCAGCTCCTGCAGCGTATAGGCGGCTCCGAAGGCTTCCAGCGCCCATACCTCCATCTCACCGAAGCGCTGTCCGCCCTGCTGGGCTTTACCTCCTAGAGGCTGCTGGGTGACGAGAGAGTAAGGACCCGTGGAGCGAGCGTGAATCTTATCGTCTACCAGGTGTACCAGCTTCAGCATGTAGGCTTTACCAACTGTCACAGGGCGGTCGAACGGATCACCTGTGCGGCCATCATAAAGCTGAATCTTACCCGGATTGTCCGCATTGAAAACCCAGTCCTGACCAGTTGCTTTCCGCGCTTCCTGCAGCTTGCCGTGAGTGGTGTTACGCGAGGCCTCTTCGCCATACATCTCGTCAAAGGGCGTCACCTTGAAACGGACATCTAGATTTTCAGCCGCCCAGCCCAGCAGGCACTCAAACACCTGACCTACATTCATCCGGGAAGGCACGCCCAGGGGATTGAGCACAATGTCGATGGGTCTGCCATCTGGCAGGTAGGGCATGTCTTCGATCGGCAGAATGCGGGAGATAATTCCCTTGTTGCCGTGACGGCCCGCCATTTTGTCGCCTACCTGAATTTTGCGCTTCTGAGCCACGTAGACCCGCACTACCATATTGGCGCCGGGGGGCAGCTCGTCGCCCTGCTCGCGGGTGAAGACACGTACGTCAACCACGCGGCCCTTCTCCCCGTTGGGAACGCGCAGGGAGTTGTCCCGCACGTCCCGCGCTTTTTCACCAAAGATGGCTCGCAGCAGTTTCTCTTCTGGTGGCTGATCAGATTCCCCTTTGGGCGTCACCTTACCGACTAAGATGTCGCCCGATTCGACCCAGGCACCAATGCGAATAATGCCGGTTTCATCGAGCTGACGCAGGGCGTCCTCACCCACGTTAGGAATTTCCCGCGTAATTTCTTCGGGGCCAAGCTTGGTCTGGCGAGCCTCAATCTCATATTTCTCAATGTGGATTGAGGTGTAAACGTCATCATAAACGAGACGCTCACTGATGAGGATGGCGTCCTCGTAGTTATAGCCTTCCCACGGCATGTAGGAGATTAAAACGTTCTGACCTAGAGCAATTTCACCGCCTTCAGCCGCAGAACCGTCAGCGATTACCTGACCTGCTACAACGCGATCGCCCGCGAAAACAATTGGCCGCTGGTTTAAGCAGGTATCTTGGTTAGATCGCTGATACTTCTGTAGGTAGTAGGTATTCTCCTCGCCTTGAGGACTCCGAATCGAAATCCGATTGGCGTCAACAAAGGTAACTTCACCTTCAGTGCGGCTGACAATTACCATGCCAGAGTCCCGCGCCGCCTGAGCTTCTAGGCCGGTACCCACAAGAGGCCGCTCTGGCCGCAGCAGCGGTACCGCTTGACGCTGCATGTTTGATCCCATCAGCGCCCGGTTGGCGTCATCATGCTCCAAGAAAGGAATCAGCGAGGTAGCAACGGAAATAATCTGTACCGGAGAAACCGCCACATAGTCCACCTCAGATGGGGCTGTGGTGGTAAAGTCCTGACGATAGCGAACAGGTACCTGATCCCCTAAAATGCGGTTTTCTTCGTCAATGGGCACATCCCCCGGTGCCACCCGCAGATCGTCTTCTTCATCCGCCGTCATGTAAATGGGGGCCTGATCCTTGAGGATACGTCCGTTCTCAACTTTGAAGAAGGGCGTCTCAATAAAGCCAAAATCGTTGACCTTGCCGTGGGTGGCAAGAGAGCCAATCAGACCGGCGTTAGGGCCTTCTGGGGTCTCAATCGGGCAGATTCGCCCGTGGTGGGAAGGATGGATATCTCGCACCGCGAAACCAGCCCGCTCGCGGGTCAGACCCCCTGGGCCTAACGCACTCAAGCGGCGCTTGTGGGTTAACTCAGCCAGCGGATTGGTCTGATCCATAAACTGGGAAAGCTGGCTGGAGCCAAAGAACTCCTTGATTGCAGCAACCAGCGGTTTCGGGTTAACCAGAGACGCGGGTGTGAGAGAATCAGCATCTGAAACGGTCATTCGCTCCCGGATAATCCGCTCTAGACGGTTCAGCCCGACTCTGACCTGGTTCTGCAGCAGCTCACCCACCGAGCGCACGCGGCGGTTGCCTAAGTGGTCAATGTCGTCGATGTTGCCGATATCAAATTCAAGGTTGATCAGATAATCGACCGCCGATAGGATGTCTTGTGGCGTCAGAACCCGTACAGTATCAGGGATATTGAGCCGCAGCTTGCGGTTGAGCTTGTAGCGGCCGACGCGGCCCAGGTCATAGCGCTTAGGCTCAAAGAAGCGAGAGTCTAGCAGCTGCTGGCCGCCGGAAACGGTCGGGGGTTCACCGGGACGGAGCTTGCGGTACAGCTCCAGCAGCGCTTCCTCTTCACTGAACTGGCCTTCCTTCTCAATCGTTTTCTGGAAATACTCGGGATGGCGCAGGGCATCAAAAATTTCACTGTCGCTGAGTCCTAATGCTTTCAGCAAAATCTGAGCCGATAGTTTGCGGGTTTTATCAATCCGCACCCAAACCAAACCGTTTTTGTCAGTTTCAAACTTGAGCCAGGCTCCCCGGTTGGGGATCAGGTTAGCGTTGTAGGTACGCCGACCGTTTTTGTCAGTTTCAGACTTGTAATAGACACCAGGGCTGCGCACAATCTGATTAACGATGACGCGCTCGGCCCCGTTGATGATGAAAGTGCCGCGATCGGTCATTAGCGGCAGATCGCCGATAAAAACTTCCTGCTCTTTAATCTCTCCCGTCTCTTTGTTGATCAGGCGAGTGGGTACGTACATTTGCACCGCATAGGTGCTATCACGCCGCTTGGCCTCGTCAACGTCATATTTGGGGCTTTTAAGCCTGTATTCTTTACCGAGAAAATGTAGCTCTAGCTTGCCGGTATAGTCTGTAATGGGAGAAAAGCTGTCAAGCTCCTCAATCAGGCCCTCTTCTAAGAACCAGCGAAAGCTAGAACGCTGAATTTCTACCAGGTCTGGTAGAACAAAAACGGGAGTTTGATAGGTTTGATCAGTCATGCCTCTCCTCTACAGGTCGTGCCCTGGACTTTTGGTAAGCGTGCAGCGGCTGAGCTAGTAATGCGATAACCGCTAGTGGCCACGTCAGGTGGCGGATAAAAAAAGTATGCAGCCGCTTAAACGGCAGCTTGCGAAAAAACGAACGTTTTCAACCAGTTCGAATTAGGTAGGCTAAATTCAACCGCGGCCTTTGAGAGAACTGGAAGATCTGGTAAACGCATTGGCCTTGATGAGATTAAAAACATTCTGTAAAGCCAGCTTCATAAGGGTTGATCGGGTCGCTGAACATGTAGCACTGTAATGTTGGCGTCTAACGGCGATCGCGGTGGCTAAGCAGAGACTAATAGGCCAAATAAACGACAGGCATTTTCAGTCGTTTGCTGGGCGATCATTTCTGGTGAAGTTCCTCTTAGCTGGGCCACAGAGTCGGCAACATGACGCACATAGGCGGGCTGATTACGTCGCTCTTTGCGTTTAGGTACCGGACTTAGAAAAGGACAGTCAGTTTCAACCAGCAGGCGATCGCAGGGCACTATCTGAGCTGAAGCTTTGACCTGATGGGCATTCTTAAAGGTAACAATGCCGCTAAAGCTAATATAAAAGCCCAAATCTAGAAACCACTGGGTTTCTACTGGCGTTCCTGACCAACAGTGCATTACACCCTTAACGGGGCCGATTTCCTGCCAAAACCGCTGCAGCAGCCG
>JAAHIC010000184.1 GCA_010671965.1 Leptolyngbya sp. SIO4C5 | reverse complement strand
GTTCATGCTGCTTGCCAGAATCCTTGGGACTGGAATTTGCACAGGGATCAATATTGATGATGAAGCGATAGTTGAGCGATACCAAAACAGTTCCCAATAAAAGCGCTAACAATGATATTTGATAGCGGCGCAGCAAATAAATTAGGACGGGGAAACAGAGGTAAAGCCCAATAATCAATGGAATATACCAAAGAGCACCTGCTAAAGCGAAAAAGCTAGCTTGGGATAGTCCCCGTATCAAAAATAAACTCATTAAATACTGAGTAAAAAGTATGGCGGGCCGACTCAAAGCTTCTTGCCCCGCTAGAGCATCAATGACTGCACTGCCTGCTTTAATTACAAAAATGGCTGTCAGAACCACCCAATACTTAGGTAAGACTCGATCGAATCTTCTTCTCAGCCACCTCAGCCAGAACTGCAATCCTAATTCAGAACTAGGCTGAGATGTCTTTAAAAAAGCAAGGTATAGACCGAATCCACTAATAAAGAGGAATACATGAACGGCTTGCCAGCCAAACTTCAAGCCTAGTTGGAAAAGCTGAATTATAGCTATTTGCAGTGAATAGCTGTCAGCGCTGAAGGTTAAAAGTGCAGACAGGTTGCTGGTGATACCAGCGCTAGAAGGATAAAATCTGACTGGTGATATCTCTAAGTCAGCTATCAGATGTACTCCGACAACACCGATGATAGCAATGCATCTCAGAACATCTAGGCAGAGTAAGTTTTGAGAGCTGGTTGTTTGATACAATTGCCGAGCTGGGAGTTGAGTTTGCTTAGCTATCACCATAAATACGCCTAATTTATAAAACGAGTGACAGAAGCTCGAGAGTTATTTAAACATTACTGATCAGCTCAGAATTGAATTCAGCTAGTTAAGCAGCTTTATTAAGCTTTTACTTACGCTTCAGAATGATTTCAGTATAAACACTAGAATTGCTTTAAGATTACTGTGTTTTTTTCGGCAAATAGTTATTAGCAAAGAAATCTCAGAATCGCTAGCTCAAGTGCTGACATCAGTATATTTTGTCAAGATCAGCTCTCGCTTGGACTTCATTGCTGCTTTATATTGATGGCTGAGCAGGTTAGCGGAGTCTTGGTCTATGGCCTAAATTAGACAGCCAAACTAGCCTTTGCTTGCTTTACGCGATTGACCCAATTGTTCGCCTAAAGACTTAAAATCATGGCAAACCTTAGCGGTACTTGGTTGGGAACCTACTAGCAGGGGGGCGTTCCGACTCGGTTTGAGGCCACCCTGATACAGGGCGGCAACAGCCTCAGCGGCCGGATTCTAGACGATAGTCCCCTCGGTGAATCTCAGGTAAGCGGCGAGGTAGTCGGTCGTAGCGTCAGCTTTGCCAAACGCTATCTGACGCGCAAGGCGGCACCGATTCAATACGTCGGCAATATTGCAGCCGATGGCAATGCCATGCAAGGGCAGTGGACAATTCGTGGCTTCGATACCGGCCCTTGGGAAGCCCATCGCAGCGATGATGAACTGACCCGCGATCTGCAAAACCGCCTAGAGCAGAAAGTACCTGCCGGCATCAGCCCGGCTTAGCCATACGAATTGAGGCTAGCTCAGCCGAGGGTGCAGATTGCCGCAATCCCATTATCCCTGAGGTGCTAACTCGCTTTCAATTTCAGGTTCTGGGGCAGTGGGCACAGTACCGCCAGGGGCGCCTACGGCCTGCGTAAATTCCTGATAGACCGTCTGCGAAATACGGCGAATTAGCTCTCTAGCCCGCCCGTCATTGTGAGGGCGTTGGACAATGGCAGCGATCGCGTAGCGTTTGCCGTTAGGTAAGTCAACTAGAGCTACATCGCCCAGAGCAGAGCCAATATCGCCAGTTTTGTTGGCTACAATCGCGCTGCTGTCTAAGCCCGCCGGAATTAAGGTTTTAGTGTGGGTGCGCTGCATGATAGACAGGAGGCGATCGCGCGATCGCAGCGTTAGCAGGTCACCTCGGTTAACCAGCGCCATCAGAGTGGCGAGATCTTTAGGACTGGTTGTATTGGTGCCATCCAAGTCCGGCAGGGGGTTGCGCATTACGGTCGCGTCTAGTCCCCAGTCCCGAAATTTCTGGTTGAGCGCTTCCGGCCCACCAAGCAGGTCAATCAGCATATTAGTAGCGGTATTGTCGCTGTTAACGATCATCTCGGTCGCTACTTCTAAAGCGCTGTACTGGGTGCCAGCGGGCTGAGCCTGCATCTCGCCGGAGCCACCTACAATTTGCGCCTGACTCATCACTAAAGGCTGATCGAGCTGAATGATTCCCGCATCGACTGCCTGCAAGAAAGCGACCAAGATTGGCGTTTTAATTGTGCTGGCAGCGGGCATGGCCTCAGTGCCGGCAATATCAACGTAGGCATTGTTGTCCAAATCCAGCAGAAAAACTGACTGGGTTAGCCCCGGCGTGAGCGTCCCTAGTTCCTCAATTTCAGCTTTGAGATGGGCAATTTCAGCACCTAGCTGAATGGGCCGATTGACTAAAGTTGCCAGCGGTCGCGTTGGTGAATTAGTTGCTGATTGAACCGGATTGCGGCTATTCGTAGTGGCATAGTCTACGCGATCGGGGCTGAGAACCGATAGCAGTGTTCCGGCAATCGCCGCCACGCCAATACCCAAAATTAGCAGGCGCATGGCGTAAATGATTGGCGGCGGCGCGGCCATTTGGGCACGGTGGGCACGTCGGGGGGGGATCTCTCTGGTGCGGGCAGCACTGCTGTGGGGCGGCCAAACCTGTCGTGGGCGCAGCGGCGTCACCTTGTCGGTGGACGTCATCGGCGTCTGAGATAAATGCTGGGCGGGCTGATAGACCGACCTAGGCGATCGCGATCGCCGCGATGTCCCGAAGGTCGGAGCCGAGGAGGTCGTTGTATTCAAATGGGGCGCTGGCAGTTTTAGGCGGGATGGGGCAGAGCGAGCCGCAGGATCGTTGCGACGCAGCGGGCGGGACAGATCGCGTTGCCCAGAGACAGGGCGACGGCGGGGAGAGCCGCCTAGCCACTGACGCCAGCCCGCCCCATCGGCTTTAGCAGCGGCATTGTTGGGCGGCGGCACAGGACGGCGCTGACCCGCGCGCCGCATCTGGGGTTGGGGGGGCAGCTTTCTCTCTCCTGATGCAGCGGGGGGAGACTGGGGCGGCTCAGCCTGAGGCGTAGCCTGGGCAAAGGGGTCTACCGCCTGCTGATGAGAATCTGTGGGTCGAGAGCGATCGCCGTAATTAGCCATAGTCATTGAACCTTAAATCGATGGCCTCACTAAAAGGCTAGCGGTCTACTGAGTTGGCGCATCTGACCAAGCACCTGTTTCCAAAGCCCACTCTAGCTGCCGCAGTATGCCCCGTAGCATGGCTACTTCTGAGTCAGTGGGAGCCGCCCGATACAGTAACCGCCTAAACTTTTCCATACGACTTGTAGCCGTATGGGGGTAAAGATAGCCGATTTTGAGCAAAACTTCTTCTAAATGTTGAAAATATCTCTCTAAATTCTCCAATGAGGCCGTCGGGAGCGACAATTTTGCCCCATTTTCCTGATTTAAGCCGCTAAAACTGCTTAAATCGCTCAGCTTCTCAGCTGGCAGACTAGAGGGTGATGGGGTGGCGCAGCGATGTAGCAGATAGCAGCACACCGCCACGGCCTGAGCCAGGTTTAGAGAGGGATAGGCTGGGTTAGCCGCGATCATGACGAACCGCTGAGCGTAGTTGAGTTCTGTGTTGGTCAGCCCTCGATCTTCGGGGCCAAATATGAGGGCTGCTGGAACTGCTGCTGGCGTATTTTGCTCTAGCAGCCACGGCAGGGCTACTTCGGGAGACTCCAGGGCGGTGGAGATATCGCGCGGACGCGCTGTCGTCGCGATCGCCCGCTGACAGCCCTGCAGCGCGTCTGGAATTGTCTCAACTTGACGAGCTGCCAGCAAAACGTCCTGGCCATGAACAGCCATTTGCCGAGCATTGTCGCTCAACGGATCGCACTGGGGCTTGACCAGTACTAGCTGCGAAAGCCCCATATTTTTCATGACGCGGGCGATCGATCCCACATTGAGATCTCCAGCCGGTTCTACCAGCACAATCCGCACCGCTTCAAGACAGTCAGTGGGCATAGTAGACAAACTCGGTAACAGCACTGCCCACCTATTTTAAGGGAGCCGATTTGAATTCTCTCAGGTTTGCTGCAGATCAAATAGTCGGCTCAGGCGGCAACAACAAGATTCTTCTGAGCAGCTTTTTAGGCGATCGCCATCTGATTTTTTCTGCTGATTGAAATTGCAGAGGTTGTCCGCTTCGCTTTTGGTAATGGTGTTCCATCCACCGCAGGCTGATCACCGTAATCACAAAGGCCATGTACTGCGGATCTTCCATCTGGGTAAAGATTAGGCCAAAAACGAATACGGTAAAAACTAACAGGCGGGAGAGATCGTCGTAGCAAAATCGCCGCAGGACAACAAACCAGATATACAGATAAGAGAGGAGGCCGAGCAGACCCAAATCACCCCATATCCCAGCCCAGCCAAACAGGGGCGAGAACATACTAGACTGACTTCCTAGCCAGCTTTGTCCCACCGCCTGCCAGACAGTGGCTGAGGCCGGATGAACGGTTGCCCCCAAGGGCGAAAGGATAAAGCTGTATTCTCCCAGCATCCAGCCGCCCAAGCGGCCCACTGAATGTCCCGGTCCGATGCCCAGCCAAGGATTGAGAAAAGACTCATAAAAAGTTGGCACGATCCGAAACGTGGCTGTTTTCAGCAGGGTTGCTTCTCCGTCAGGGCCATAGATTTCAGGCCGCGCCCAGGTATTAAAAGCATCCAGTGCTGGAATATTCTGGGTCGCCCAAAACAAAACCAAGCACAGCACAACAGCGCCGCCAAAGTACTTAACCGCCTGACCCACACTTTTAAATTTGCTGAAAATCAGCAAAGCGCCGCCCACTATAAAAGCCAGCAGGACTTGCTTAGCATCCGCTAGATTCATATGCCAGAAAGTCAGCAGCAAAATAATGCTGCGCAGCCAAAGCGGCACTGATTTGGCATGGACCAAGTAATAAGCACCAAATGTCAGCGCGACGGAAGCCCCCACGACATGACCAGCTCCCCCGCCCACAAAAACGCCTTTGATATTGTCTTCTAAACCCTGCTGCAAATGTAATTTGAGCACGTAGCGCTGTACATAAGCAAAAAGCGTATTAACCAAGGCAGAGCCAATTAAAAAGGCCCGTAAATTGATTAATTTTTCAGCAGTAAGGGGCAGAGTTAGCAAAATAATGGCGAATAAAAAGCATTCGCACCAGAACAAAAAATTCATGCAGGCATTGATAATACCGGCATCGTTAACCAGGGCGCTGGCCAAGTTGACGCAAAGAAAAAGAAACAGGGCAAAAATCAGTTCCCAGATGATAGTAATTTGCTGTCGATCCTTAACCCGCGTTTTCGCTAGCGCAAAGGCAAATATCCAAGGAACGACGGCGAAGTGGGCCAGATTAATAACAGAAGGAAATTTGATTAAGGTCAAAACCCGCGGAAAAAAGATCGAGCAAAAGCCGAAAACGGCCAGCGTTGTCAGCTGAATATAGCCTTTTTGCTGAGCGGGAGTCTGAAACCGGGCATCCATAATTAACGAGCCGCAGAGGGATCAGGTGAGTTTGAATAGCCAGTGAACAAAGGGGCCATATAGCCATATTTCACAGGATACAGCTCTGATTCAGATAAATCGCGGCGATCGCCCTGATGAATTTCTCGAATAAAGGGTTCAAAAGGATAGTTATAGCTGGCAAACACTAAACTTTGATCAGCTTCTTCATTAATGAAAGCCGCTGTGCCGTCTTCTATATTGCGATTGCCGTAGAGAAATCCACCTAGCAGCTCTGTCTTCCCGCCTGTGTGGGTTGTAATGATGGGAATATCGCGCTCGGTTTTAAGCCCCAGTATCCAAACATCAGCCCCTTCATTATCAATATTGATGGCTCCGCTCTCGCTAGAGGCTTCCGTATTAAGCTGTCTAGCCCAAACCTGCTGATTGCGGAAATACCACCGCCAACCCGCCACGTTTTCAATAAATAGCTTGCTGCCCTCGGCCAAATTACGATAGCCGCCTGCCCCTAAGTTGCGCAGCACTAGCGATCGCGTAGCTGCCTGTTCAACCAAAAAAGCCTGCGCCAAATCAGTCTCAAAGCCTTCAATCCAAACCGCCGGCTGGCTACCTTCGGCCAGTCGAAAAACGGGCTGATCGGATTCTCTCAGCTTACCAACCGTTTTGAGGCTTGATGCTCCTAGGCCCATGAGCGCCTGCACGTTCCCTCGCAGCTCTATCGGAGCGCTAATTTGATACTCCTCTGAGTTGAAGTAGACAATGGGTTTGCCTGAGTCAATCGCGGCTTGAATCGCGGCGGTATCGTCTGGCCCAGATCCATCCACCTGAATCCAGTCTTCCACGGGCGGCCATTTGAGTTCGGGCGTGGCTGCGATCGGTAGCTGCAAGGCCCGATCAGAACTGCCAGACAGGCTAACAACCGGGTGTGAGACAAATTCTTCAACCGGAGCGGCAACTTGGCTGACCGCGTCATCGACCTGATTGGCGATCGCTGCTGCGTAACCCTCGACCTCTATGTTACGGGCATATAAGCCGCCCCCTGCCGTATTATCGATGGCGACCGCGTCCCGGCTGCCGCCCCGCAGATCAGCCTGAATCAGCGTCACCAAGCCGTGGGCGGGATAGCCCTCACTGGCGTTTTTAATGACCGGAACGGCGTTATCGCTGCTCAAGCCGTGAATCGAAACGACCTGCCGCTGATTATAAAAACCATATTGCTGCTGCTGCTTCAGCGTCAAATTCTCGAACGTGGCGCTGTGGAGCGCGCCGGTAAAGTAAACGCCAATGTCAAAACCTTCAACCGTTAGGTTTTTAATCAGCATTGGCCCGTTAAGACCAATACTTAGATCTAACCCATAGCGCCCCTGCCGCTCCGGCGATCGCAGAGTGACATCTTCGACGCTGCCATAGTTATTGGCGCGAAACTGCAGCGCGATCGCGCCGGGATTGCCATCCCCGACCTCAATGGTCAAACCGCGAATTTGATTGCGGAAAGCCGTCGCATCGTTTGTTTCACCTTGCCAAAAGCTGACAACCGGGCGCGGTGCTTGTGCATCCTGAAAGCCAGAACTTTGACTTTGCAGGCGAATAATAGTGTCTGCCTGACTTTCGCCCTGCAGGAAAAATCGCTTTTGTTTACCGTCAACGGCCTTCGCCTGAAGCGTATCGCTCACCAGGTACGTACCTGGCGGAAAATAAATCAGCTTGGTACGATTTTCCGCGATCGCCGCCTGAATAGCGGCTGTATCATCAGTTTCACCATCTCCCTGGGCCAGATAAGGAGCGGCTTTAACGTTAATAACGTCAGCCTCACTTGGCAGAGCAAACTGGGCGGCTGATGTAGCCATACTCTGAGAGTGACTACACTGACCCAGTCCAGCGACCAAAAAACTGCTGAGCACAGACAAGCACAGCAATCTCAGCCATTGGGAGCGTGCTAATTTACTAATAAAGATATTCATAAGTGCTACCTGTTCGACTCAGAGTGCCATGCTTCTAGTATTTGGGTAACCTTATCCACATCGACGGTGAAGTTTTCGCGATTGTTCGCTTTGTCTGCGCAGATAAATTGAAAATTGTGGCCTAGCGCTTTGTTTAGGTAATAGTAGTAGGTCTGCATTTTGGCCATAATTTGCAGCTCTAGTACATTCACTTTCTCAGAGAATAGAATATGAGTTAGGCCACCGCCATACGCGCCTACCACTGTTTA
>JAAHIC010000183.1 GCA_010671965.1 Leptolyngbya sp. SIO4C5 | reverse complement strand
TTCAACTAAAAAGTCATTTTTAGTTGATAATCTTTAGCAAAAGATAACATCTATAGACTTTGAGTGACGAGCGATCGCCTTTGAAACCTGTGATATGAATAGAAGGCACCGAGGCAGGGCACAAAATGGCTGAAAGCTTACTGTTAGCGTTTCGAGAAGCCTATCAAAATCTAGATCTATTGCCGCTGCTGGATGAAAACGAGCTGGCTAAATTTCGGGTGCCCTATGGCGGCGAGGTTTTAGCGGAACTACAGCAGCTTGTGGAAGATGATGGTTCTGAAAACGGCAAGACAATTTTTGCCGGACACCGAGGCTGCGGCAAGTCCACTTTGCTAGCAGAGTTTGGCCGTCAGTGTCAGCAGCGGGGCTATTTTGTCGTCTTCTTTTCAATCGCCGAGACCATTGAAATGTCGGACGTCAACCATATCAATATCCTCTTTGCGATCGCCGTTAACCTGATGTATCAGGCTGAGCTAGAGGATGTGAAAATTCCGCCTAGCACCAAAAAGGCGTTCTATCAGTGGTTTGCCACTAAGACCCGAATTGAAACGGAGACGCCAGCAAGCGCGGAGGTTTCCGTTGGGTTCGACCTGTTCAAGTCTATTCGCGGCAAGCTCAAGTCTGAGGCCAGCATCCGCAACGAAATTAAGCAGGAGTTTGAGCGCAAAATTTCTGACTTGGTTGCCCAGATCAACATCATGGCGGCGGCCATTCAGAACGTAACCAATAAAAAGGTGCTGGTCATCATCGACGACCTAGATAAGCTCGATTTGGCGGTTGTCCGTGAGGTTTACAAAGAGCATATCAAGGCGCTGTTTCTGCCCGGTTTTCAGATTATCTACACAACTCCGGTGGCCTCCCTGCGAGACGCTTCGCTGCGGGCGATGATGATTACGGAGACCGATAATCAGATTGTGGAGATGCCTGTCAGCAAGCTCTTTGCTAAAGGAGAGCGGCGGCAGCCAGAACCAAAAGCGATCGCCCCGGCAGTCAGTACCCTGTGTGAAGTGCTGAAAAAGCGTATTCCTAGCGGTGTTTTGGAGCCGGAAACCGCGACGCAAATTGTGATCAACAGCGGCGGCGTGATGCGGGAGCTGATTCGCTTGGCGAATGTGTGCTGTCGCATTTGTCTACGGCAGATTCGGCGGCAGCCTGACCGCTCAGAGATTGCTATTGATCAGGCAGTTCTGCAGCAGGGGATTAAAGAACTGCGGCTGGATTTTGAAATGACTCTGGGCAAGGCCGATTTTGAAATTTTGCGTACCACTCACGAGCGGTTTTTACCCGATGATCCAAAGGAGCAAAAATTTCTAGACTTATTACATGGGCTGCACGTGCTGGAGTATCGCAATGATGAGATTTGGTACGACCTGCACCCCATTGTGGAAGAACTGCTGCGGCGCAAGGAGCTAATTGAGTGAGCTGGGCAGAGCTAGAGCCGCAAAACCAAGATGCCTATGATGATTTGGTGATTGCGATCGAGGCCAGTGACCAAAAGCTGAGTCTGCTGCTCGCTGTCTGTGATGATAGTCAGTTGCGCAACGAAATTATCGATCGCTATGAAGCTGAACTTAAACCAGATGTCCGCCCCTACCGCCTGACGCTATCTCTGGAAGACCCCAGCTTAAAGGCGGCACTGAATCAGCTTGTAGCGCAGGAATCTCATCTACAAGCTGGCGGTCGGTCGGTGGTGACGATTACGGGGACGGAGCAGCTCCGGTTTCTGAAGCTAGGGGCTGAGCGATCGCAGCAGGAAACCTTTTTTGGTTATTTGCAGTGGACACGGGAGGGACTGCGGCAGTTTCACTTTCCGGTTGTGCTATGGATGACCCATCAGATGCTGACTGATCTCAGCCAAGCGGCCCCTGATTTCTGGAGCTGGCGGCAGGGAGTTTTTCGCTTTACGTCGCGCAAAACAGCGGCGGTACCGGTGCGGGCGATTGAGTCAATCCGCAATTTGGATGGTTTAGAGCTGCCTGACCGCGATTCTGTGACGATTCCACTCGCAGATCTAGAAGCGCTAATTGCCCAGACCGAAGCCAAAAATCCCAACGATCCGCTCCTAGCTTCGCTTTACAGTCAAATTAGCAAGGTTCATCTAGATCGAGCTTTGGCAGGGCAGTCCTATGGCTATGCGACCGAGCTGGAGCAGGCTGAGAAATATTGTCAAAAGGCGATCGCCCTGCAACGTCAGCTTGAACAGCTTGAGGATGTCGCTATCAGCTTGAATAGATTAGGATTAATTTATCTTCACAGTGGGAGCTACCCGCTCGCAGAACGACCATTAGAAGAAGCCTTACAACTGCGTAAACAGCTTTTGGGTAAGGCTCATCCCGATGTCGCCACTAGCCTGAACAACTTGGCTCTTCTATATAAATCGCAAGGGCGCTACAGCACAGCCGAGCCGCTCTATCTCGAAGCTTTGGAACTGCGTAAACAGCTTCTAGGTGAGGCTCATCCCGATGTCGCCGCTAGCCTAAACAACTTGGCTCTTCTATATGATTCACAAGGGCGCTACAGCACAGCCGAGCCGCTCTATCTCGAAGCTTTGGAACTGCGTAAACAGCTCCTAGGTGAAGCCCATCCCGATGTTGCCACTAGCCTGAACAACTTGGCTGGTCTATATAAATCGCAAGGGCGCTACAGTGAAGCCGAGCCGCTCTATCTCGAGGCTTTGGAACTGAGCAAACAGCTCCTAGGTGAGGCCCATCCCAATGTCGCCACTAGCCTGAACAATTTGGCTTTTCTATATGATTCGCAAGGACGTCACAGCGAAGCCGAGCCGCTTTATCTCGAAGCTTTGGAACTGAGTAAACAGCTCCTGGGTGAGGCCCATCCCAATGTCGCCACTAGCCTGAACAATTTGGCTTTTCTATATGATTCGCAAGGGCGCTACAGCGAAGCCGAGCCGCTTTATCTCGAAGCTTTGGAACTGCGTAAACAGCTCCTAGGTGAGGCTCATCCCGATGTCGCCGCTAGCCTGAACAACTTGGCTGGTCTATATAAGTCACAAGGGCGCTACAGCGAGGCTGAGCCGCTTTGTCTTGAAGCTATTAAGATTGCCAAGAATACGTTAGGAGCTAAGCATCCCAATACCCAACTTTTCCAAAGAAATCTAGAGTATTTGCGACAAGACATAAAGCCTCGGCTAAATTTCGGCGGTGGCTGAAGAAGCTGTGGTAGCTAACTAAGTTTCCATAAATTTCCTGCCCTGGCTGACTTCGGCTTCGCTCAGTCAGCGCCCCTTGAGCGAAGTCGAAAGGGACATTTTGGCCTTGCTTGAGGGAGATTGACTAACGAGGCAGGCCATTGCCGTAGGACAATAGCAGAGCTTTTAATCAAATCGCTCAAACATGCTTGCCTACAGCATTGGCCTGATTGCCACCGCCGTGTTTTCCATTACTGGCGTGCTTGCCGCTGCGCGGCAGGAGATGGATATTTTCACTATTGCCGTGATTGGGGTAGTGACGGCTTTGGGGGGTGGCACCGTCCGCGACATGCTGATGGATACGCCTGTGTTTTGGCTGCGCAATACCTCGTATCTATGGATAGCGCTTTTGGCCGCGCTGCTGGCCTTTTTTGGGGCTCGTTTGTTTCAGACCACCTATCGGCTGCTGCTGTATTTTGACGGTTTGGGCGTAGCCTTGTTCAGCCTGCAAGCCTTACACAAGGCATTGGCGCTCAAATTTACGGCTCCGGTGGCGATCGCGATGGCTGTGCTGACGGGCATTGGCGGCGGCCTCATTCGCGACGTGCTCACCGGACGCCCCACGCTGCTGATGTCACGGGAGCTATATGCCACTCCCATTTTGCTGGGCTGTTCTCTCTATGCCCTGCTGCGGTACTGGTTTCCTAACTTTGAGCGCAGCGACTGGATCGCCTTTGCCCTAATTTTTGGCCTGCGGGCGGCGGCGATTCACTGGAAGCTAGCCATGCCTAACTGGTTGACCTTTCGTAACGGCGAGCGATAATAATACTCGGTCAAAGCTCATACACGGCGGTCATGATTAAAAACGACACCTGGATTCATCAAATGGCGGCTGACGGCTTGATTGCGCCTTTTGAGCCTCAGCTAGTCCGGCAGATACCGCTAGAAGATACAGGGCGATCGCGCCACGTCATCAGCTATGGCCTCTCTTCCTACGGCTATGACATTCGCCTGTCTCCAGCCGAATTTAGGATCTTTCGCCACATCCCCGGCACCGTCGTTGATCCTAAAAACTTCAACCCTGACAATCTAGAACCCACCGCCCTACGCACCGATGAGAACGGCAGCTACTTTATTCTGCCTGCCCATTCTTACGGGCTGGGGGTAGCCCTAGAGAACATCCAGGTACCTAACAATATCAGCGTCATTTGTATAGGTAAATCTACTTATGCCCGCTGCGGTATTATTGCAAATCTAACGCCCGCTGAGGCGGGCTGGCGGGGGCATCTCACCCTGGAATTTTCTAATTCCTCCAGTGCTGACTGCCGGATTTATGCCAACGAGGGCGTGGTGCAGCTCCTCTTCTTTGAAGGGGAACCCTGTGCCATTAGCTACGAAACCCGGCAGGGCAAATATCAGGATCAGCCCGAAGCCGTCACCTTAGCAAGGGTGTGAGAGAAATTCTAGTCTGAGCCATCGATGTACACAGCTATTGATAACCGATGAATGTAACAATTTGGTGTTGAGCAATTCGCAAAAGTGCTAAGTTACATTAGTGCAACTTAGAGACTTCTTTCAGACGGGCAATGAACCAGTCGTCATCTATAGACTCGCCTATAGAGAGTCGGGCGCGGCTTGAAGCTCTTTCTGCAACAGGTTTACTAGACAGCTCGCCGGAAGAAGACTTCGATCGCCTCACTAGACTAACCTGTCGCTTCCTAAAGGTACCCGTAGCGTTAGTGTCACTGGTAGATCGTGATCGGCAGTTTTTCAAAAGCAGTCAAGGACTACCTGAACCCTGGGCTAGCAGGCGACAAACTCCCCTTTCTCACTCGTTTTGTCAGCACGTCGTCAGCAGACAAGAACCGCTAATTATTAACGATGCCCGCAACCATCCGCTAGTCTGTGAGAACCTAGCTGTTTCAGATCTTGGTGTAGTCGGATATTTAGGCATTCCCTTGCTAACGCCTGATGGCCACATTATTGGCTCACTGTGTGCAATTGATGTCCAGCCGCGGAATTGGTCAGATAACGACGTGGCCGATATTTCGGACTTAGCCGCTCTCGTAACCAAAGAAATTGAGCTTAGATTTCATCTGCGCCATTTACGTCAGACTGAGCAAACATTACAGCAACGCACTCAAAAGTTAGAGCAGAGCAACAAAGAACTTGAACAATTTGCCCAAGTTGCAGCTCACGATTTAGGAAATCCACTACACACAGTTACTGGCTTTGCTGAACTTCTGCAACGGGAGCATAGCGACCATCTTGATGCCAAAGGTAAGAAGCTGCTCTTAGCTATTATCAGAGGCTCGCGGCGTATGAATAATCTTTTACAAAGCCTCTTGGCCTATGCCCGTTCAAGCCATCAAACCTTTAAGATGCATCAAGTTGATTTATCTAAGCTACTAAACTTTGTGTTAGAAGACTTAGAAAGCAAAATTGCCGAAACTCAGGCTCAAATTCGATCTGAGCCGCTTCCTATCGTCTTAGGTGATGAAACCTACCTGAGGCTACTGTTTCAAAACATGATTGACAATGCAATCAAGTATCGAGGTAGCTCAGCGCCTCAAATTAGAATCTCTGCATCTCTAACTGGAAACTGGTGGCACATCAGCATTCATGACAGGGGAATAGGGATCGAACAACAGCATCTTGAGGCAATTTTTGAGCCATTTCGCCGGATTTATACTAAGACTCAACAGGCAGGTAGTGGTATTGGTTTAGCAACCTGCAAACGTATTGTTGACCGCCACGGCGGTCATATTTGGGCCGAATCTAAAAGGCAGGAAGGCTCGGTCTTTCACTTTAGACTACCAGCTGCGGTAAATATGTTTAACAGGGCTGAAGAAGGCAACAAATAAGCTGTATTAAGCATTATCAAGTCTTGATCTCATTGGGCAGACTCCCCTAAACGGTTTTCTAAAATGACTTTCAGAACGGTCATAACTAGAGCGGTGTGATGAAGATAGGAATAACGCGGGAAGCTGCTCGATTAGAGGCACTGCGGCAGTACAACATCTTAGATACTCCGGCTGAGCAAGCGTATGACGATATCACTGCCCTGGCCGCTTTTATCTGCAACGTGCCGATCGCGCTGGTCAGTCTGGTGGATGAGCACCGTCAGTGGTTTAAATCAAAAGTAGGGCTGGATATCCAGGAAACTAGCCGCGATGTCTCATTTTGCGCCCACGCCATCCTGAATCAGGACATGCTGATTGTGAATGATGCTTTGAAAGATGAGCGTTTTTGGAACAATCCTTTAGTTGTTCATGCTCCTGGAATCCGCTTCTATGCGGGTGTTCCCCTGGTTTCTCCCAGAGGCTATCCCATTGGTACGCTCTGCGTCATTGACTATCAGCCCAACCACCTCTCACCGCACCAGCAGCAAGTGCTGACGGCTTTAGCCCGTCAAGTCGTGGTACAGCTTGAGTTACGCCGGGTTTCGTCTCAGCTAGCAGAGACATTGGACAAGCTAGAGCTGATGGCGGGTCTGATTCCGATTTGCTCCTATTGCAAAGGTATTCGCAACGATCAGGGCTACTGGTCAACGGTCGAGCAGTTCATGGAACAACATGCAGACGTTGAGTTTACCCACGGTATTTGCGATGACTGTATGCAACAGCACTTTCCGGAGGTTGCTCAGATTTTGCTGACAGAAGCTGAAGCGAGAAAAGATGGCGAATCTGCAGAGCAAAATAGGTCACCTAAGTCAAACGAAGGGTTTCCGGGCTAGGAAAATGATCCGTCTCAAACTCCAGCTAGCTCTGAGTGATTGAGACTTTAAACCGTTGGGCCTAAAATTCTGAGCAGTTTCGGCTATGGTGTTGTTCTCAAAGGATTTTTACTGGATCAGAACATCTTGATAGGACACCCTGCTGTTTTTACAAGCTTTACCATGAACTTAAATCAAGCTCGTCTGCGCCAGCTCCATCGGACTTTGGTGCCGATTGTAGTGCTGCCGCTGCTGCTAACCTTGACTACCGGGATGCTGTTTCAGTTTGCAGTGGCTAGCGATCGCGCTAGTGATTTTATTTGGCTGCTAGCGCTGCACCGAGGTAAATTTGGCTCCATCAATCTAGAGTTCATCTATCCTTTCTTAAACGCGCTGGGGCTGCTGACGATGATTGTCACCGGCACGCTGATGTGGCTGAAAACGGCCAATCGCAAACGCCGAGCCTCCTAGCCTAAGCGCTCAAGGGGTTTCCACGGGCAGACAAACGGCAAAGCAGGTCTTACCGGGGACTGACTCAACCGCCAGGGTGCCGTGGTGGCGATTTTCCACAATGCGACGAACAGTTTCTAGCCCCAAGCCAGAACCTTTGCCTACGGCCTTGGTCGTAAAGAAAGGCTCGTAGATGCGGGACTGGATTTCCGGGGGGATGCCCGTACCGGAGTCAATAATTTCTACCCGCACAAAGTCTTGAAAGCGGCAGGTTTTAATCGTTAGCGTCCCTTTGCCGTCCATCGCATCAATGGCGTTGTCAATCAGGTTTGTCCACACCTGGTTGAGTTCACTGCCGTGGGCCGGAATTTTGGGCAGGTTTTTGTGGTAGTGGCGGCAGACCTGGATGCCGTGTTTCAGCTTGAAGGAAAACAGCCGCAGCGTATCTTCTAATTTTCGAGCTGGGCTAGCTCGATGTAAAAGTCGCGCTTGAGGGGGTCTTCCAGGCCGCTCAG
>JAAHIC010000182.1 GCA_010671965.1 Leptolyngbya sp. SIO4C5 | reverse complement strand
ACGTGTGTCCTTCCGATCTCAGCGCTGCTGCTGACCAGGGTATGTCCCTCTGGCGTAAAGGCTAAGGCGCGGAGCCCCCAAGCATGATTGAGCTGGGCCACCTGCCGCCCGGTGGGCAGATGCCAGAAGGCGATGGCGCTATCTTCTCCCCCGGTCGCCAGCAGCTTGCCATCTGGACTAAAGGCGATCGCCATCACTGTATCTTTGTGGGCGCTGAGCGTCCGCCGCCGCCAGTCATTTTGCCAGTCCCACAGCTTGACCTTACCCTCGGCATCGCCGCTGGCTAAAAGTGTTTGACTCAGGGCTAAACAGGTAATGGGCGCGGCATGAGCGTCTTTGACGGTTTTGAGCAGCTTACCGTCCGGCAGACGCCACAGACACAGGCTACAGTCCCAACTGCTGCTAATCAGCCGGGTACTGTCAGCGCTGGCGACTAAACCGCTAATTTGTTCTTGATGCTGGGCTAGCGTCGCTGCGACTGCGGTAGCTTCTAGATTCCACAGCCGCAGCTTGCCTTCCCCGCCCCCACCCAGCAGAAACTGGTTGTCAGGGGTGAGGGCGATCGCCGTGATCGTCCACCCCGGCTCTGGCAGGGTTGCCAATAGGCGATAGTCGGTCAAATCCCACCATTTCACCGTGCCGTCGCCGCTGCCGCTGAAGAGGCTCCTGCCATCGGCGCTAAACAGCACCGCGTTTACCTGGGCCCGGTGGCGGTTGTTGAGTAAGGGCAGAGCACTGCCCAAGGTTTGAATCAGTTCACCATTGCGCAAGTCCCACAGGCGGACGGCTTTGTCAGTGCTGCCGGTAGCCACAGCCCGGCCATCGGGGCTGAGGCTGAGGGCGTTGATAGTGCTGCCCGGCTGCGCAATTGTCTGGGCGCAGCGCCAGGTCACAGGTGGGACAGCTAAGGGCTGACGACGACTCGCGGCGGGTCGTTTACCCTGAGTTTTTTGAGCTAATCGCTGCCGGGTGCCCAAGGTTTGCACATCTTCTAGCACGGCTGCCGCCGTAGCATAGCGCCGCTGCAGGGAGCGGCTGAGTAACCGCTCTAAAATGTAGCCAAGCTGCAGGCTGACCCCCTGACGCACATAGGGCCGCCACACCCAGCGATCTTCGCCCACTGAGTAGAGATCAAACGGGTGCTGCCCGGTGAGCAGGTACAAGCAGGTCACCCCCAGGCTGTAAAGATCGCTGGCAAAGCTGGCCTGCCCTAGCATTTGCTCCGGGGCCGCGTAGCCGGCGCTGCCGATCACGGTGCCAGCCTGTTTCAAAGCCTCCGTATCGGCGTACTTGGACGCGCCGAAATCGACCAAAAAGTAGGTACTACTAGAGGCAGCATAGAGAATGTTTTCGGGCTTGATGTCGCGGTGAATCACCTGGGCCTGATGCACAAAAACCAGAACTGGTAGAAGCTGGGTCAACAGGTCGCGAATTTGGCTTTCGTCGAAAACGCCCTCCGCCTCTAGCCGCCTGGCTAAGTTAGGCCCTGCAATATACTCCTGCACCAGATAGCTGCTCTCATCCGTAGCGATCGCCGCTAGCAGGCGCGGAATCTGGGGGTGCTGGCCGAGCCGGGTGAGCTGCTCGGCTTCCTGCTGAAATCGCTGCCGGTCGGGAGGACGCAGCGACTGCTTAATCACGCAGCGAGTATCGGTGACTTCATCTACAGCCAGCAGCGTCCGGCCAAAGCCACCCTGTCCGAGAAGCTGCAGCGGGCGGTAGCGATCGCCCAGCAGCAGCGCGCGGCCACAGGTCTGACAGTAGAGATGATTAGACGGATTTTCAGGCTGGGGGCAGCGAGGATTCAGGCATAGGCTCATACACTAGGTGGGAATTAGTTCCCCTGGCCGCAGCTTGGCCCACTTGCCCATCTCTTCTTTAAAGCTCTGGCAGCCCACCACGTCGTACTCAAAGCCAAACTCATCTGATTGCACAATGCGATCGCCCTCAATGCGCACCTTGGGCGGCTGAATATTGGCATTGATGGTGGGATCAACCGGTTCAAAATCGGGCGTTTCAGTCAGGTGCGGCTGCTGGTGCTGAGTCTCAACCGCATGGTAGGTGATGCAGCGATCGACATAGTGACAGTTGACGCAAATACACATAGATCTCTTCCAGGCCCTTTCTGCTAATTTAGCTCAACTTTTCGTTAGGCTTTCAAGAGGGGCTAGAGATGTTGCAAAATGAAAAGCCGTGCTTCGCTGTCTTTAATCCCTGCTAAGTAAGGAGATAATCGCATCTAAGCATAGGTACCTGCCAACTAGTTAATGAGATCGGCCCTTGACACTGCCTGTTGATACCCTCCCCGCTGCTTTATCCCCGCAAACCTGGCCGTTTGAGTTGGCGCTGCTGCCTGCCTCGGCCTATCTGGTGGGGGGCAGCGTCCGCGACGTGCTGCTGGGGCGACAGGCTGACTACCTCGACCTGGATTTTGTGCTGCCCGATGCCGCGATCGCAACGGCCCAGCACATTGCTCAGACCTGTCAGGCGGGCTTTGTCGTCCTCGATGCCCATCACAAAATTGCGCGGGTTGTTTTTCCGCAAGCAACGGTGGATTTTGCCCAGCAGGTAGGCCCCACCTTGGAAACCGACCTGCAGCGGCGCGACTTTACCGTTAATGCGATCGCCTATCATCCCCACACCCAGCGCCTGATTGATCCGCTACAGGGCTGCCGGGATTTGCAAAAGCGGCTGCTGCGGATGATTGCCGTGGAAAATCTTGCAGCCGATCCGCTGCGGCTGCTACGGGCCTATCGGCAGGCGGCTCAGCTCAACTTTGAGGTAGAGTCGCAAACTCAGACAGCTATTCGTAGCCTGTCAGACCTACTGGCTCAGGTGGCGGCGGAGCGAGTGCGGGGAGAACTTGACGCCCTGCTGAGCAAGCCTGCGGGTACCGAGCAGCTTTTGGCCTGCTGCCAGGACGAGCTGCTGCAGAAATGGCTGCCCCAGATGAGTCAGCAGGCGCTGCAGCGAGTGGCTGCGATCGATCGCGCCTATGACCATCTGCGGCAGGACTGGCCCGGCTATGCCAGTCAGCTTACGGGCTGGCTGAAGGAGCAAACCGTACCGGGAATGCACCGGAGCTGGCTGAAGGCCGCAAAGCTCAGTCAGCTTTTGCCACCAGAAGAGGCGATCGCTGAGGTTGAACTCACCCGGCTGAAATATAGCCGCGCCGAGCAGCAGGTTGTGTTAGCCACGCTGCGCAATCAGCCCAGGCTGCTACCGCTGCGATCGCGATCGCTCTCGATTCGCGAGCAGTACGATCTGTTTCGAGATGTGGGCCAGAGCTTTCTCAGTCTCTCAGTGCTAGCGCTGGCCCTAGACTATCCCCTTGCCCACATTTCCCCGCTGATCCAGCGCTTTTTAGATCCCGCCGATCCGGTAGCCCATCCCCAGCCGCTGCTGTCTGGACGCACGCTGATGCAGGCCCTACAGCTTCGCCCAGGGCGTCATATTGGTCAGATTTTGGCGTCTATTCAGCTAGCTCATGCCGAAGGCAAAGTGACGAATGCGGTGGAAGCTCTAGACTGGGCCAAGCTGGAAGTACAGCGACTCAACATTTGAAATGATGGTGCTGAGGGGGCAAAGATTTATCTCAGCCTTGTCTCTTAAAATAGGGTCGCTTAGGGCAAATTCGTGCTGTAAAGTGACAGTATGTATGACGATGACCTCACCACGCTAGATACCGACATCGATATCGATCTAGACAGCCCCCTAGATCGGATGGCCCCTGCTGGCGAAGAAGGGCCGCAGTATGATCCAGAGCAAATGCTGCCCCTACTGTCTTCCTCAGAAACACCGCAGCGAATGCTGGCGGCCAGAGCCTTTTGTGAACTGCAGGATGAGCGGGCCATTCCTCAACTAATTAACCTGCTGAGCGATCCCTGTCCGCTGGTGCGGGTCAGCGCTGCCTACGCCCTAGGGCGCAACCCCAGCGCCACGGCGATCGCGTCTCTAATTCATCAGCTCAATCAGGACTGGAACGGCTACGTGCGCAAAGGCATCGTTTGGGCCTTAGGCAACTGCCATGATCCGCAGTCAATTGAGCCGCTGATTGCCGCCTTGAAAACCGATATTTCCGCTGTGCGTTTATGGGCCGCTAGCGCCCTGGCGCAGGCCGGAGATGTCGGTTATGACGCTGCTTTGAAGGCGCTCCCCCCGCTGATTGAGGCCCTACGCCGCGATCCGGTGGCGGCTGTGCGCAGCAACTGTGCCTGGACAATCGGGCAGCTCTGCCGGGAGTTGCCATCAAACGTGGTCTATGCCACTGCCGTTGACGCCCTGATTGAGTCCTTTGCTGAAGAAGAGGAGCTAGGCGTCCGGGAAGATGCCCGTACCGCCCTGCTGAAGCTAGGAGACACGCGGGGTCTGCAGATTATTGAAGAACTGGAGCAGGACGGCTGGTTTAGCTAATTACACGGTCTCTGAACTGCCGGTCGAAGAATGATCCAGCGAGATGGGGCCGGGGCCATAGGCCACCACCATCAGCAAGCCACCGATGAGAGCCACGTTTTTGAGGAACTCGGTCATTTCGCTGAGGTGAAAGACCAAGGTTGCCGGAATTAAAAAGCCGATCAGCAGCCAAGCGCCAAGATGGGCCTTGAAGCCCAGTATCACGGACAGACTTCCTACAATGAGAACAATGACTGTCAGAATGGCTAAAAGCCCGGTGGCGGGGAGTCCCTGGGAGGCGATCGCCTGCTGGGTACCTGAAAAATTAATCAGGTGATTAATCCCGGCTCTCAAGAACAGGGCAGCTAGCAGAATTCTGCCAATTAGAGCGGTATAAGACTTCATAAAGCTTGTTTGAACACACAGATAGCTTAACAGGCCCTTATTGTAAAAGGTGTTGATGATAGCCTCCTGAGTCCGTAAATGAACTGCTCAGAAGTTCAAAAAAATTTACCGAATGAAATTTCTGCGGCGCTTTAGTCAGCTTGCGATCGCCAATATTGTCTCTAACTTAATGGTGCCGCTAGCCGGTATTGTCGATACGGCCTTTTTGGGCCATCTGCCTGAAATTCACTATCTAGCAGGGGTAGCCTTAGCAACCTTAATCTTTAACGTCATCTATTGGAGCTTTGGCTTTTTGCGCATGGGTACCACCGGCATGACGGCGCAGGCGGTGGGCAGAGGCGATCGCGCTGAAGTTCTGCTCATTGGCTGGCGTAATGCCGTGATTGCCTTGGGCTTGAGTTTGATTATTTTGAGTTTGCAGGTGCCTCTGCGGGCAGTCGGCTTTGCGCTGCTGAGCGGTACGCCAGCGGTACAGGCGGCTGGCATAGATTTTTATAATGCTCGCATCTGGGGATCGCCAGCCGTATTGCTGAACTATGTGCTGCTGGGCTGGTTTTTGGGGCGATCGCGGGGGCGCGCGGTGCTGCTGCTGTCGATGATCGCTAACTTTGGCAATGTTGGTTTGGACTACTGGTTTATTAACCGGCTGGGCTGGGCTAGCGCCGGCGCAGGGTGGGCCACGGTCTTGAGTCAGTACGCCATGCTGCTGGTTGGGCTGGGGCTAGTGGCAACCGAAGTGACTAGGCGCGAACTCAGGGCGGTTTGGCCTCACCTCTGGCAGCCCCAAGCGTTGAAAGGGCTGTTTCTGCTCAACCGGGATATTTTGATTCGCACGTTTGCCTTAGTGATCAGCTTTGCCCTGTTTACCAACTTCAGCTCCGTGCTGGGCGAAACAGTATTAGCAGTGAATACGCTGCTGCTGCAGGTACTCACCTTATCGGCCTACTTTATTGACGGCATTGCCTTTGCTACTGAAACCTTTGCCGGAGAATTTTACGGCAAAGGCGATCGCCGTCAGCTCCGCACTTTAGTTAAGCTAGCCGGAAGCATTAGCTTGGTGTTGGGGGTTGGCTTTGCCTTAGTGTTTGCCCTATTTCCCCAAACGCTGTTCGGCGTCATGACCAATCATCTAGAAATCATCAGTCAAATTAGCCGCTATGTTTGGTGGCTGCTGCCTGTTTTGAGCTTTGGGGCGATCGCCTTTATGCTAGATGGCTACTTTCTCGGTCTTACCGCCGGAACCGCCCTGCGCAATTCAACTTTGATCGCCTCAACTATTGGCTTTTTGCCGCTGGCCTGGCTGGCTCTATCCCTAGAAAATGTCCAGCTTCTCTGGCTAGCTCTGACCTGCTTCATGGCGACACGGGCGATTACCCTAGCTTGGGGCGTCTCGCGCACATTATTGCCTGCAGAAAGTTCTTAAACTTCAGCTGAAAAGGGCGTTTGAGGCACTTCAACCTCTGAGATAGGCTGAGTTTGATAATAGAGCTGGGCCAGCTTGCGGCGATTTTCCACCAGTACCCGGTCAAAGCGGCCTAGCTGCATCGCGCTAATATCAGGATTTTGATCGGCGAGATTTTCTAGCATTTGGCGATCGCGCTTCAGCTCATAGTCCAGCAGAAAAGTCAGGACGGGTTTAACCAGGCTGAAAACTGGCCGACTAAAAATTCGAGTGGAATAAAAGAGCGTAAAAACCTGAGTGTTGTGGGCGTCAATAGGCGTCAGCAAGATAGCCAGTCGCCAGCGCTGCGGGTTACGCTCTCCGGTTGCCTGCTGCTTCCACCAGTGATCGTAAATGCCATAAACCGGCGAAAAGTAAGTCGTCCAATCATCAAAGAAAGTATCTCCGGCTCGAATATTGAGTCCTCTTTCAATTAGCCAGGGTAGGGGTCTTTGAATGCCTTGGTTGCTGACGCTGATTGAAGTAGCCCCGACTTGAATCTGGGTGGTGATAGCCTGAAGCTGCTCCAGCGAGTAGCCGAAAAAAGTATGGGTCGCTGGCGTATGCTCAACCTCGCAGAAATTATCGAGCACCAGTTCTAGCGGCGCGGCAAAGTGGTGAGACAGGGTGCACACTGGCTCGTAGCCTGCCATATCAAATTCAGGAAATAGGCTATTGGCAGGTTGCCTCAGCCAAATGACCCCGTATTTTTCCGCTGTTTCAAAATGCTCAATCCGGGCTTTGAGCTGCGGCGTACTGGGGCTAGTCACCTGACCGTGGCAGTCATAGCGCCAGGCATGATAAGGACAGACAATCTCGTCTGTTTCCACCCGTCCCAGGCTCAGCCGCATGCCTCGGTGGCAGCAGCGATCGACTAAAGCCGAAATTTTTCCGGCCTGGGTCCGAAACAGCACTAGCTCTTTGCCCAAAATTTTCAGCCCGACAGGCTGATGGCCCAAATCTTTACTGAGCAGGACGGGGTGCCATTGATTGAGCACAGATTCTAGGCTATTGTGAGTCATGAGGCGCTATCCTGATTTGGCATAACACATTGCCCCATTTTCTTGAGAATACGCAGGGCTGTTTCCAGTTCAGAAACCAGCGTGTAAAGAGAGAACACTCGCGACAGGGCATATTGCGGCGTTGGCTGATTGACTAACTTAATGAACAGAATGTCATCTCCATTCGTTAGGCAGCCAAACAGAAATGTGGCAGGCTTTTTCGGACTCGCCAGCAGATAAGCCAATACCTGAGGCAGGGCGGATCGCAGCGAAATTATTGTTTTCTTGGATTCCAGCACTAGTGCCCAAACCTGATCTTGCAGAATCAAGATATCGAGCCGTCCTCTAAGCATTTCCTCGTCATCGCTAACCGCTAGTTCCACTGAAGTTTCTGCCTGCATCCGAAAAGGCGGATCGTAAAAACCAGCCGCTTCCAGCAGCGGAGAAGCTGCCAGCAGCATAACCGCCCCTTCTAATAAGTTACCTGTAGCCCGATGGTAAGTCAGACGACGCCAAAGAGTAGCGATCGCGGCCCTATCGGCCTCTGTCAGGGCTGGTAGATCGCTCTGCCACTCCTGAAAAAATTCAGGATCTAAACAGCGTTGCAGTCCGAACA
>JAAHIC010000181.1 GCA_010671965.1 Leptolyngbya sp. SIO4C5 | reverse complement strand
CTTTCGCAGGGTTTGAGGAATGCTGACCAACGGGAGCATTGAAGCTTCTCCACATTCTGCTTGTGCTAATTTTCTAGCACCGCAAACCCGTCGCTTTTATTCTCTTTTCAGAACATGCCAAGTCGTAGTTTTACTCGATAGATGGACGGTTTCTGCTGATGCCCATCCCTATCTGCGGCATCGAGAGGCCGACTAACATTTACGCCCTAGAGAACCTTTAAAGTGAGAGACTCCAGACTAAATCCGCAAAACAATCAGCGATTAATCAAGAAAGCCTCTAAAATAGTTGGGATTTTTCAGAAGCCGTAAAGTCTATGCCCCGTCGTGATGACCTCCACAAAATTCTGCTGATTGGTTCAGGGCCAATCGTTATTGGTCAAGCCTGCGAGTTTGACTATTCGGGTACTCAAGCCTGCAAGGCACTGAGAGAGGAAGGCTACGAGGTCGTGCTGGTCAACTCCAACCCAGCCACCATCATGACTGATCCAGAAATTGCCAACCGCACCTATATTGAGCCGCTGACGCCAGAATTGGTTGAAAAAGTCATTGCCCAAGAGCGGCCTGACGCGCTGCTGCCGACAATGGGAGGCCAGACGGCGCTGAATATAGCCGTGGCGCTGGCGAAAAACGGTGCCTTAGAAAAATACGGCGTTGATCTAATTGGTGCCAACCTAGCCGCGATCGAGATGGCAGAAGATCGCAAGCTCTTTAAGGAAGCAATGGAGCGGATTGGGGTGGGGGTCTGCCCGTCGGGCCTGGCAGAGACGATGGACGAGGCCAAGACCATTGCCGCCCAGATTGGCAGCTATCCGCTGATTATCCGGCCGGCCTTTACGATGGGCGGCTCTGGCGGCGGCATTGCTTACAACCAGGAAGAGTTTGAGGAAATTTCCCAGTCCGGCCTCGATGCCAGTCCGGTTTCGCAAATCCTGATTGAGCAGTCGCTCTTGGGCTGGAAAGAATACGAGCTAGAGGTGATGCGAGATCTGGCAGATAACGTGGTCATTATCTGCTCGATTGAAAACCTCGATCCGATGGGCATTCATACGGGCGATTCCATCACCGTAGCGCCCGCTCAGACCTTAACCGACAAGGAATATCAGCGGCTACGGGACTTCTCGATTAAAATCATCCGCGAAATTGGGGTGGAAACGGGAGGCTCCAATATTCAGTTTGCCGTCAATCCCGATGACGGCCAGGTGATTGTAATTGAGATGAACCCCCGGGTATCTCGCAGTTCGGCCCTCGCCTCCAAGGCCACTGGCTTTCCCATTGCCAAATTCGCCGCCAAGCTGGCAGTGGGCTACACCCTAGATGAAATTCCCAACGACATCACCCAAAAAACGCCCGCGAGCTTTGAGCCGACCATTGACTACGTGGTCACCAAGGTGCCGCGCTTCACCTTTGAAAAGTTCAGCGGTGCCAAGCCCATTCTCACCACTCAGATGAAGTCGGTCGGGGAGGCGATGGCGATTGGTCGGACCTTCCAGGAGTCGTTTCAGAAGGCCCTGCGATCGCTAGAGATTGGCCGGGCGGGCTGGGGCTGCGATCGCCGGGAGAAGCTGCCAACGCTGGCCCAGGCCCGCGCTAACCTGCGCACCCCCAACCCCGATCGCATTTTCACCCTGCGCCACGCCCTGCAGCTCGGCATGACGGTAGAAGAAATCTACGAGCTGACCGGCATCGACCCCTGGTTTCTCGACAAAATGCAGGGCCTGCTCAGCACCGAAAAGCTGCTGAAGCGAACTCCCCTGAAAGAGCTATCGGCAGAACAACTTTGGGGCGTGAAGCAGCAGGGCTTTAGCGATCGCCAGATTGCCTTTGCTACGAAAACTGCCGAAGACGAGGTGCGCACTTACCGCAAGTCCCTCGGCATCATCCCCGTTTACAAAACTGTAGACACCTGTGCCGCTGAGTTTGAAGCGTTTACCCCCTACTACTACTCCACCTACGAAAAAGAGAACGAAGTCACCCCCTCCGACCGCCGCAAAGTCATGATTTTAGGCGGCGGCCCCAACCGGATTGGTCAGGGCATCGAGTTTGACTACTGCTGCTGCCATGCCTCTTTTGCCCTCCAAGATGATGACTATGAAACCATCATGGTCAACTCCAACCCAGAGACCGTTTCCACAGATTACGACACCAGCGATCGCCTCTATTTTGAGCCGCTGACTAAAGAAGACGTGCTCAACATTATTGAGATGGAGCAGCCAGAGGGCATCATCATTCAGTTTGGCGGGCAAACACCGCTAAAGCTGGCGGTGCCGCTACAGGAGTATTTGGCCTCTCTATCAGAGACAAAAACCCAAATTTGGGGCACTTCACCAGACTCAATTGACACAGCGGAAGACCGGGAACGCTTCGAGCAGATTCTGCGCGAGCTGGATATTCTTCAGCCTCCCAACGGCATTGCCCGCAGCTACGACGAAGCCCTACGCATCGCTCAGAAAATCAACTACCCGGCAGTAGTACGTCCTAGCTATGTGCTAGGCGGGCGGGCGATGGAAATTGTCTACTCGGATAAGGAACTGGAACACTACATGACCTACGCGGTGGAGGTAGAGCCAGACCATCCGATTCTGATCGACAAGTTCCTGGAAAACGCGGTGGAGGTGGACGTAGACGCGATCGCCGATCAGAGCGGCACAGTGGTCATCGGCGGCATCATGGAGCATATTGAGCAGGCCGGGATTCACTCTGGAGATTCCGCCTGCTCCATTCCCACTATCACCCTCAGCGAGGCCGCCCTCAGCACTATCCGCGACTGGACCACCAAGCTGGCCAAGCGCCTGCAGGTGATAGGACTGATGAATATTCAGTTTGCCGTCCAGGGAGATCAGGTTTATATCTTAGAAGCCAACCCACGGGCCTCGCGGACGGTGCCCTTTGTCTCTAAGGCGACGGGATTGCCTTTGGCTAAAGTTGCGGTGCGGGTGATGTCGGGCAAAACCCTAGCTGAGCTAGGCGCAACTGAGGAGATCATTCCAGACCACATTGCGGTCAAAGAAGCTGTGCTCCCCTTTGAAAAGTTTCCGGGCACAGATACCATCCTCGGCCCCGAAATGCGATCGACCGGGGAAGTCATGGGCGTAGACGTAGACTTTGGCCGCGCTTTTGCCAAGGCGGAACTAGCGGCTAATCAGCGACTCCCCCTAGAGGGCACCGTGTTTATTTCGATGAACAATCGCGACAAAGCGGCGGTTGTCCCCGTTGCCAAAGCCTTTGCGGAAATGGGCTTTAAAATCGTGGCGACTGCGGGCACCCGGCAGGTCCTGCAGGATGAAGGGCTAGACGTAGAGCTGGTGCTGAAGGTACACGAGGGCCGTCCCCACGTGCTGGACTGGATTAAAAATAATCAGATTCAGCTGATTCTCAACACCCCTGCTGGGGAAGAAGCCCAGGAAGACGATCGCTCTATTCGGCGTACGGCTCTGGCCTATAAGATTCCGATTATCACCACCATTGCCGGGGCCAAAGCGACGGCTGCCGCCATTCGCGCCCTGCAGAAAGAAGCCCTAGGTGTCAAAGCGCTGCAGGATTATCTCAGCGTTTAGAGAAATGTGTCGATTACCTAACTTTTCGGCAGACCACACTCGACTGAGTTAGCAAAAAAGGGCTTACTAGAGATAGAGACGGTTATTCTTTTTTGCTGTCACAATCGTCTTTGCTTCTTTTATCAAACTCAAACTCCAGCACGCACCTGTAGATCTATGAATACGCCAAGACAAACTCCCTCCAGCTCCACTTTCAATCCCGAAACGCCCCTACCGCGAGAAAACTTCAATCGCTGGGCCAGAGCTGTCCGCCAGCAAATGCTAGAAGCTTTGCGTAAGCACGAGCAGCAGTAGCGCTGAGCTGATACGAACGATTTTAAAGTCCCAGGTTTTACTTGGGACTTTTTGTTTTTGATCTCAAGCCGCAGAACGGCCCGCAAAGGGGACAACAGCCTCTTCGGCGATCGCGTAGGCTACCGTCTGCGGCTGTAGCGTCATTTCATAACCGCCGGTGAATTCGCCAAAGGCGGGCAGGATGAGCTGATTGGCCGCCTTGTCTAGAAAGAAGCAGGGCAGCCGCAGCCGATCCAACTGGGTGCGGAGCTGCAGGCAGGGATGTACGTGACCGCAAATATTAAAGCGATCGCCTAAGGCTAGCGGTTCATGACTCAAAACCAAACGGCCTAGCTCTAAAACTTCTGCTACGCAGGCAATACCGCAGGACTCTAAGCTAGCAGCCAGGCCGCGATCGTGATTGCCCACAATCAGCTTGATGTCTACTTCCCCTGTCGCCACAAACTGCTGCAGTGGCCCTAGAGCAGAGTCTACGAGAGCCAGCCGCGAGTGGAGTAAATCCCCCAGAATTAAAAGCTGTTTGGGCCTGAACTGAGCGCAGAGCTGACTGAGACAATCCAGCGTAGTTTGGTTAACCGTACTAGCGATGGGAATGCCAAAGTGCTGAAAGGTTTCGGACTTGCCGATGTGGACATCGGCTACCAAAAGCGCTTCAAATGCTGGAAGGTAGACTGCCTTTTGGGGTAGCAGATGAAGGGTTAGCCCGTCACAAACAATCGCCTGCATAATCTCGCTCTGCCTGTCAAAACTCATGATATCCTCTCATCCCATTCGCTGAAATAGAGCAACAGCGTACAATAGCTACAGGATGTGAGCTGAAAAGGAAATCTATGGCTGGCAAGTTAAAAAAAGGCAGTATTGTGCGAGCGGTGCGGGAGAAGCTAGCGGGCAGCTTAGAAGCTCAGGCCAGCGACGATCGCTTTCCGCCCTATCTGTTTGAAACCAAGGGCGAAATTTTAGATACCAAAGATGACTATGCCTTAGTCATGTTCGGCCACACCCCTACCCCCAACATTTGGCTACGCCTAGATCAGCTAGAGGAATTTGAGTAGACGCTGCGTTAAGAAAAAAGCACCGCGCCTGACAACCCTACGATCTAGCTTCTAGGATCGAGGTATTCCCCACCTTTTTGCCGCTACACAAGGGGCCTAGTCTCATGAATTCTGTCTCAGCTTATCGGTCTGGCCGCGTCACTATTGTGGGCGCGGGCAATGTGGGCAGCACCCTAGCCCAGCGCATAGCTGAGAGAAACCTGGCAGACGTGGTGCTCTTGGATGTGGTGGAGGGGCGACCCCAAGGACTGGCCTTAGATTTGCAGGAAGCCAGCGGTCTGGTAGGGCATCATCGCCAAATCACGGGCACTAACGACTATGCCGATACCGCTGAGTCCGATATTGTCGTCATCACTGCCGGACTGCCGCGTAAACCCGGCATGTCGCGGGATGACCTGCTACAGGTGAACGGCAAAATTGTCTTAGACGTGGCCCGACAGGCGATCGCCCATTCTCCTCAGGCCCGCTTTATCGTCGTTACCAATCCGTTGGACGTGATGGTCTACCTGGTATGGCAGGCCACGGGCTTGCCCTGGCAGCAGGTAATCGGGATGGCTGGCGTGCTAGACTCCGCCCGGTTTCAAACCTTTATTTCCCTAGAGCTGAAGGTGCCGCCCCAGGACGTGTCAGCGATGGTCTTAGGCGGACACGGTGACCTGATGGTGCCACTGCCCCAATATTCCACGGTCTGCGGCATTCCCATCCCCGAACTGCTAGATCAGGCGACAATTGAGTACCTCTGTCACCGTACTCGCCACGGTGGCGCTGAGGTGGTGGATCTGCTGCAGAAAGGCGGGGCCTACTCAGCCCCCTCCGCCGCTATTTACAAAATGGTGGAAGCCATCTTACTCAACCAGTCTCGCATTCTGCCTGCGTCGGTTTATCTGCAGGGGCAGTATGGCTTAGAGGATCTCTACCTCGGCGTCCCCTGTCGCTTAGGCTGGCAGGGCGTTGAGGAAATTTTAGAGCTACGTCTGAACCAGTCAGAACAGCAGCTTTTGCAAAAGTCGGGAGACTTTGTGAAGCAGCGAACTCAGGAAACGATGGCGCAACTGCTTTAGTCATTATTTTTAACGTGAAGGGCAGCGGCGGTAGATGACACTGAAAGCAGCAACAGCAACTTTTGCCTGTCCGCTGCCACGAAGTGTTGGCGGGCAACACTACTCCAGACAGCAAAATCCTTTCTCACCTTTCAATTTGCCATCGAAACTTACAGTTTCTGCGCAACCCGCTTGGCGAGATACTGCCCCAATCAGGTAATCAGAAAAATCAGCTTTGCCCTGTTTATATCGCTGTAGAGCCTGGTCAACCGTCGAGCGGTCTTCAAATTCAAACGCAGCGCTATGCAGCATGGCATCTAAAACGCTGGCAATTTCTTCCTTTCGGAAACGGTAGTTAGCCCCTCTAAGCACCCAAACCAGTTCACAGAGAACAATATTGGCAATGAAGCAAGGTTGGTTTTGCTGAATCAGGTCGGCAGCTTGTCGCCATTGCTGCTCGTTATCGCGGGTGAGGTAGCGCACCAGAATGTTGGTATCAAGCCCAATCATTGGCTCTCTCAGCGATGGCAGCATCCATGTCTGCGAGGGTAGCGGGCTGGATGTTGGGCTGATGCAGTATGCCAGATAGAGTTTCTACCGGGACGTTGAGGGGAAAGATCTTTACCTGGCCGTCTTCGTCAATGACGAACTCAACTCGGCTACCGCTGGTGAGCTTGAGATGCCGCCGAATTGTGTCAGGCAGGGTGATTTGTCCGGTATCGGTGACGGTGGTGCTGAGCATAGTGGCCAAGGTTGAAGAGGACTTGCTTCTATTTTAGTTGTGTCGGTCGATTGGGCTTTGCAGCAGGTTGCACTGGCGCTATGGTTTCTGAATGTCCAAGTTGGTGGAGTGTTCTTGAACCAGACGATGAATGAAGCGATCGCCTACGCAGTCTTAGACTTGAAACCTTTGCAGATTAGGCTATCGGCGTTTTTACCTGTGCTTTGAGTGCGGTGAGCTGCCGCGATCGCAGTTGCCAAGCCTTTTGCAAACTGACAACGTCATAGCTCCACTCTGGCAGCAGCAGCGTCATCACAATCTCTTCCAGGTTGTGCAGAATGCCGGTGACAATTGCCAGCCCCAACGTCCAGCCTGCGTAGCCAAAGCCAAAGAGAGCTACCGTGGCGATCGCCAGCGTCAGTCCCCAAAACTTAGCCGAATAGCTGTGATAGCTAGCCAAGCGGCCATACTTGATCAAACTCGCCAGCCAGTGCAAAATCTGGGAGCCAATCAAAGCCAGCAAAGGCAGCTCAAACGCTAGCCAAACTTGGGGATAAACCCGCCACAAACTAAGAGCAACGCAGATATAAAGACACAAATCAGCCCGGCTATCCGCTTCTCGGAGCCAAGCCGTGACGCCGCCAAAGTAACGGGCAATCATACCGTCAATAATGTCAGAAATAACGGCCAGGATAAAAATAACAGTGAAGCTGTCGTCTGGATGACCGTCCCAAGCCATTTTTAACAGCACAAAGGCAGCAAAAAACCGAAAAATAACCAGAAGACTGGGAATAGTTTTCAGAACTGACTGAGGCGCTAAATTTTCAGGTAGAGCTTTCATTTTAAGTGATTTCTTTGACAGGTTAAACCGCGATTTGTAACGCTCGCGCAGTTAACAGCCTGTCATTAGAATCAACAGAAAAGCGATCGCCTATGACGCTTTCAAGACCGTCTCCACTCATCTATGAAACGTCAGTTTAGAAACTACAGCTACTGCTCGTACTGGCTAGATACCACTCGTCTAAGTAGGAAGACCAAATCAAGTCCAACTTAGGTTGCCGGGTTTCGACTTCGCTCAACCCTCTGCCTAGCAATGGACCGAGCACTAAACGGAGTCAACATGCCTCCTGTAAACAATCAGACCTAATCGCCTACAAAAAATTTGCCTTCGCTCAACCCTCTACTTAGCAATGGATCGAGCATTTCGACTCCGCTCAATGCTCGATCCATTGA